>CAVFEX010000108.1:0-3422 GCA_963621495.1 bacterium | reverse complement strand
CTAAATGATTTGAGTGAATTGACTTAGTCAATTCACTTTTTTATTGCCTAATAGCTTTTTAATTATTATCTTTATTTATATATAATAACCAAAAATAAAAAATCGCCCAATTATTTGGACAATTAATTAAAACCTATACTGACAGAAGTTTTGTCAAACTATCTTTATCAATAGCGGTTAAAAACAAATAAAGTCGCGGTCCCTTTGATTTGCCTAACAGAAGATTGTAAACAATCTCAAAGAAACGTCTTTGTCTTGTTTTATCGGGTTCGCCATTGATTTTTGGAATATCGTATAGAAGAGTCTGCATTTCCTCTTGCGTTAAGTCTCTTGACTTTATTTCAGCAACCAGTCTTTTAACCCAAGCGCGCTCTTCCTCACTCAATAAATTAGCAAATTCGAAATTTACATTTTCTAATAACTTATTAATAGATTCAGGGCAGTAGTTTTGTAACCAATAACTAATTCGATTAAATCTATCCTCAATCTGCTCACGTGTGCAACTGTCGCCCATCTTATTGAGCAATTCTACTAACATATCTAGGTCAAAATTGACGATAGGAGCAAAAGCTGATATAGTTTGAGCACTCACAGGACAATTCTCATATCCATCTTTACAACAAGAGAGCGCCATCTGCATAATTCTAGTAACCACTTCATCAGCTTCCCCTGACTTGTATAGAGCATACATTCTATCAAACTCGTGATATATGCGCAACACGTCTTCATCTAGCGAAATATCAAAGCATTTCTCGGGCAAAAATCTGGTAAACATCCACAGAATTATTTCGGGTGGATATACTTTGAGCATCTTCCCCGGAGTCATAACATTACCCTTGCTACTACTCATTTTGCCATTCATACCTTTGATACCCACAAATTCATATCCACGATATTTAGGGGGTTTGCCACCAAAAATTGGTCCCACAATCGCACTGGCGACCTGAGCACTACCACCCTCGGTACTATGATCCTTGCCACCTGGCTCAAAATCTACATGTTCTCTAGCCCAACGCATAGGCCAGTCGACTTTCCATACGAGTTTGGCATTGTGTTGTGTACGTAAATCAATCGCACCTTGATAACCACACTTACACTCAAAATCTAGCACAGCACCATCTTCCCTGTCGCCCAAGACGGTTGTCGTGTGCTTATGACACTCTGGACAATAAATTTGCACAGGATAATAATGCTCCCTGTCATCTAAATTCTCGTCTTGAGTCTTAAAACTCATAATAATATCATAGATCTGTTTGCGCTTTTGCACAGCTAAAATTATATCATCAGAATATTGCCCGCTCAAATAGCGCTCAGATTGGTTAATATGCTCCAACTCAACACCCAACTCCTTGAGCGAATCAATAAATGGTTGCTCAAAATGTTGAGCCCAACTCTCGTGGCAACCTTGTGGGTCTGGAATTTGTGTCAACGCACATTTTACATATTTTACATACTCTTGATCTTGATCCAATGGCACCTTGCGAAGACCATCGAAATTATCCCAAAAGAACATAAACCTAGTCCGCCTACCTTTATCTTGCAACGCTTTGACAACAAACCAGCTAGTAATAACTTCACGCAGATTACCCATATGAACCTCGCCACTAGGGCTAATACCACTAGCGCATGTATAAACCTCCGCGTCAGGGTTACTAGCGATAATTTGCTCTGCAATCTCATCTGCCCAATACATATTAAATATTATCTCCTTATCAAATTATAAATAATATTTTATACCAAAACAAAATTTATGTCAAGCCATACTGATATGAAAAAAACAAATTAATTTATAAAATCTGGTTGCTAAAATTGCAAATTTATGCTAGCATATTGATTAGAGAGGAGTAAAAATGACAAGAAACGAATTGATTAAAGTTGTCAAAACTATGCTAATATCTATGGCGTGCGCTCTGCCGATCGTGATAGCGATCAGTTTTTTGCTGTCGGATAAACTATCTCACATCGCTACTGTCTTTATTAACACTGCGATACTAGTTATAGCCGGAGTCGTCGGATATTTTATAGGAGAAGCACGTAACAAACATATTCAAAAAAAGCGCGCCGAGTATTTAAAAAATCAAAAAGATATCAACGGAGAGGTAAAATAATATGGCAGAAAACAAAAATAAATCTTCAAATTTGTCTGCCAAAAAATTACCTTACAATTTCGAGGCAGAACAGGCAGTATTAGGCGCTGTACTGATTAGCCAAGATGCTCCTAGCATAATTCTCAGCGAACTCAAAGAAGAAGACTTTTTGTCAAAAGAGCACCGAATAATTTTTGGCACTATGCAGTCCCTATTTATCAAGAAAAACCACACTTATTTTGACCACATCATTCTTACTAGCGAATTAGAGAGCAAAGGCTTATTAGAAGCTGTCGGTGGTATCTCGTATTTACTCACTCTTACGGACAAACTGCCTAGTTCCACAAATTTTCAGTATTATGTCGACATAGTCAAGCGCGATTCTATCCTCCGAAAACTTATCCAAGCCGGCGGAGAAATCATTGAAGACGCATATGCTAGCGACGATATGACGCAATCATTACAGTTCGCAGAAAACGCCATATACAAAATCAGCCAAGTCAGCGAGCATTCCGAACTCGAACATATACGCTCTAGCCTAGAAAAGGTAATAGCTGATTTTGAAATGTGTTATGAAAATCCAGATGCAAAACGCGGAATTGAGACTGGGCTAGTGGGACTAGACCATTATACAAACGGATTCCAAAAAGGCGACTTGATTATCCTCGCCGCTCGCCCATCTTTTGGTAAATCTGCCCTCGCTCTCAATATGGTTCAACATATGGCAGTAAAATGCAAAAAATCTTGTGCAGTGTTTTCGCTCGAAATGCCAAAAGACCAACTCAGTAGACGTATGGCTTGTAGTCTGTCTGGGGTTGATATGGCAAAAGTTTTACGCGGGGACCTCGAAAATGAGCAAGAACAGCGCCGATTTAGAAACGCAATTTCTGTATTGACTGATGCTCCAATCTTTATAGATGATAGTAGTATGAATACTCCAGCAGAGATTTTATCCAAATGTCGTAGGCTCAAAAATGACCCTGCATACGGTCTTGATTTTGTAATGATTGACTATATGCAACTTATGAACGTGGGACCCAAATCAAAAGCAGATAGCCGTCAACAAGAAGTTTCGGAAATTAGCCGTAGTCTAAAAGTTATAGCAAAAGAACTAAATGTGCCAGTACTAGCCCTTTCCCAATTATCGCGTGCTGTAGAGTCTCGTACTGGAGACCACAAGCCACAATTGAGCGATTTGCGTGAAACTGGTAGTATTGAGCAAGATGCTGATATTGTTATGTTTATTCATCGCCCTAGCAGATATCAAGATACCAACAAAAATCAAGATATGGACCAGAGCCAAGCTTATTTGGTGCTAGCCAAGCATCGTAATGG
>CAVFEX010000107.1:0-3500 GCA_963621495.1 bacterium | reverse complement strand
GGTAATTGCCGACATTCACACTGATTATTCGCAGTGGTATAGTGATGTCGTGCTCAAGACTGAATTGGCTGATTATGGCCCTGTCAAGGGGACTATGGTTATTCGCCCTTATGGTTATGCAATTTGGGAGATGATTCAGGCAGAAATGGACCGCCGTTTCAAAGAGTTGGGGCACCAAAATGCTTATTTTCCGCTACTTTTTCCATATAGTTTTCTAGAAAAAGAAAAGGACCACGTCGAGGGTTTTGCGCCCGAGGTTGCTATGGTAACTTACGCGGGTGGCGAAGAATTGGCTGAAAAACTGGTTATTCGTCCGACTAGCGAAACTGTGATTTGTAGAATGTACAGTAAGTGGCTCCAGAGTTATCGAGATTTACCGTTTAAATATAATCAGTGGGCAAATGTTATGCGCTGGGAAAAGACGACTCGGCCTTTTTTGAGGACGTCGGAATTTTTGTGGCAAGAAGGGCACACTCTCCACGAGACTCGCGAGGAAGCAATGCAAGAAACTCTGCAAATGCTCGAGGTTTATCGGGCTGTTTGTGAGGAACTTTTGGCAATTCCAATGCTGGTTGGTCGCAAGACGGAAAAAGAGAAATTTGCAGGCGCCGTGATTACATATTCTATTGAGGCTATGACTCGGGACGGCAAGAGTTTGCAGTCGGGAACTTGCCACTATTTAGGCACGAATTTTGCCAAAAGTTTTAATATTCAATATCAAGACCGCGAGGGCAAAATGGCGTATCCTCACCAGACTAGTTGGGGGACTTCGACTCGATTAATTGGAGCGCTAATTTGTGCTCACGGGGACGAGCGCGGACTCGTTTTGCCTCCACGCGTTGCGCCAACTCAGGTGGTTATTGTGCCAATTACGACAAAAAATGCCGAACTTACTGATTTTTGCGAGCGTGTTTTATCCGAACTAAAGACGGCGGGAATTCGCGTAAATCTTGACCTTGGCGAGTATTCAGCGGGCTACAAGTTTAACAAATACGAGATGCGAGGAGTGCCACTCCGTATCGAGGTGGGTAATCGCGATTTGGCTAACGGGGTAATTACTCTTGCGCGTCGTGATACTTTGGAAAAATTGACCCTACCGACCGCAAATCTTGCTGTTAGGGTTGCTCAAATTCTAGAGGAAATTCAATCAAATATGCTCGAAACCGCTCGCCGTAAAACCAATGAGCACATTATTGACGTTGACAATCGCGCCGACCTAATCGCGAGGGTCAATGAGGGGAATTTTGTGCGCGTTACTTGGTGTGGCGACCGCGCTTGCGAAGAAAATCTCAAGGACGAGACGGCTATCACTAGTCGTAATATGCCGTTTGACCAATCTGGCAAAAAGCATAAATGCGCGTGCTGTGGCAAAGATTTAGCCGAGGGCGAGGGTTACATTACCTTGTTTGCAAAAGCATATTAGTAAACTTGTAGTTAAAAACAGGTGCCGTACAGTCGCCTTAATGCCCTATTTTTAGGGCTTTTTTGTTTTGTGTATATACACGGCTCTCGTATATAACGGGAGCGGGGGGGCTTCGCTGCGTGCCCCCCACAAAGGGGGCACGCAGTCCGCCCGTCGTGGCACGGCGCCACGACGGGCGGGGCTCCCCCGACGCTAGCGCCCTCACGGGCGCGCTAGGGGGAAGCCCGAAGCCCCCCGCTTGTGCGTTCTGTTGTGCTCAAATTAAGGGCGGTGTGAAATTTACGGGAGATTGTTGTTTTTTAGATATAAAAAAAGGAAAGAACATAGAAAATCGCTAATTAACATAGTTTTTCTATTTGTTCTATCCTTTTTGTTTACCATTTCCAGTCCAAAATCTCGGGCATATCGATTCCAAATTCTGCAACATATTGCGAATGCTCGCTAAGTTTCTGCTCCATAATTTTCTGAATTTCGTTTTTGCGTTTTTTAGGAATATTGATGTATTTTAAAATTTTAATCATTAAATGATATCGGTCAATTTCGTTGCGCACACGCATATCAAAAGGCGTAGTGATTGTGCCTTGTTCGCAATAACCACTCACATGGAGATTTTGATTATGGCGTTTGTATGTGAGCTGATGAATCAAGCGTGGATAGCCGTGAAAATTGAATATGATTGGAGTTTTTGTAGTGAAAATTTGGTCATATTCTTCCTCGGTTAACCCGTGCGGGTGTTGCTCGTTGCTGACCAATTTCATAAGGTCGACGACATTGACAAAACGCGTGTTTAACTCGGGTAAATACTCGCGAACTAGCGAGGCGGTTGCCATCATTTCTAGCGTCGCCGTGTCGCCACAGCACGCTAAAATCACATCGGGCGCCGTGGAGTTACCTTGACACGCAAAGTCCCACACTCCGATACCAGCTAGAGTGTGCGCTCTTGCTTTTTGTGGCGAAAGCCATTGAAAACTAGGATGTTTGCTGGCGATAATCACGTTGATTTTGTTATTTTCGCGCGTGCATTGGTCAAAAGTGTACAACAGAGTATTTGTGTCAGGAGGCAAATACATACGCACAAATTCCGCCGATTTACTACTCAAATGGTCGAGGAACCCGGGGTCTTGGTGTGTAAAACCGTTGTGGTCTTGTTGCCAAACATTACTCGTCAGCAGTAAGTTTAATGAGGAAATTTGCGCCCGCCAACTCAGTTCGCTACAGACCTTTAGCCATTTAGCGTGCTGTGAAGCCATACTGTCTACAATTCTGATAAATGCCTCATAACTATCGAACATACCGTGTCGGCCTGTGAGAATGTAACCCTCGAGCATACCCTCACAGAGGTGCTCAGACAGGAAGCTATCCATCACGCGACCCGAACGACTCAAAAATTCATCGGTCGGCAAGATTTTACCACAAAAAGCGCGATTTTCCGCCTCGAATACGCGATATAGCCTATTGCTCATTGCTTCATCGGGGCTAAAAATTCGATAGTTTTTGTTGTCGTGGTTGAGTTTGAATAGGTCGCGAACATACCCACCGAGTTCAAGCATATCTTGTGTACGCACACTCCCTGGTTTTTTAAACGACAGCAAATAATCGCTAACATTTGGGGTAATAATAGGTTGCATCAAATTCCCGCCGTTCGCGTGCGGGTTGGCACTAATTCTGCGGTCGCCTTTGGGCAAAATCTCGCGAATTTCAGGCATCAAGCGGGCATTTTCATCAAAAAATTCCTCGGGGCGATAACTGGTTAGCCACTCATTGAGTATTGCTAAATCATCGGCATTTTTGACCGTTACGGGAATTTGGTGCGCCCTAAATGTGCCCTCGACCGTCTTGCCGTCTACAGATTTTGGGCAAGTCCAGCCCTTGGGCGTAATGAGAATAATCATCGGGTTCGGGCGCCGAGATTTTGCTCGCTTGCTCCTGCGAATACTGGTTATACAGCTGTCCATCGCTTTTGCCATCGCCTTGTGCATTTTCATTGGGTCGTTTCCCTCGACAATTATTGGCGCGTAGCCGTAACCCTCGAATAATTTAATCAACTCGCTACGAGGCAGGCGCGCGAGAATTGTGG
>CAVFEX010000106.1:0-3552 GCA_963621495.1 bacterium | reverse complement strand
TCATAAAATAGAAACCATCTGCATAACCACCAACGATCGCATAAGTTGAAAAAGAGAAATGTTGCGGATTGTCAATATTAGTACAAATGCTAGTTCGATAAATTGACGGCAGGTGTGAGTTTGTGTCTTCATTGGCTAGACTAGGAGCGATTGAGAAATAGTGAGTTTTGTTAAAACTCAAGCCATTTGAATCAAAATTAAATGTAAATGCATCAAAAATATATTTAGTTGAGTCTATCATCAAATTGTAATTTTTTACATTGCATTTTATGTCATATTTTTGCAAGCACGCGCGTTCATCGAGAGGAAGATTAGAGATTTGCAAGTTTTCGCGATTTTTGATCGTAGCGATATTAAATTTATGCGAAATTGGACTAACGCACTTTTTGCTAGTAGGGGGGAAAATTCTAAAAGTCCGACCACGCGGCAAATTCTCCTGCCTATATATCACATCTTGGTCAAATGACAATTTTGTATCAGGGTAATTTTGACAATAGTTTGTAGTGTCTTGCATATCTCACCTCTGCATTGTTTATGTAAAGATAATAGCACAATTCGACAAACTTGTCAATACTAAATAAAAAAATTAAAGACGTGGTTTATTAATAATATTCGGGTTTCGGTTGTTTTTTCTTGGAATTTTCATCATAAATTTGGATATTCATCGTGTCAAAATAAACACTCTCTACAAAGTCGCGCGATGTAAATTGTGTATTATTGAATTGATGGATATGCTGAAAATGTTTTTTTAGAAAAATAGGCGTTGGCTCATCAAGTTCATTACAAATTTCTTTTACATATTCGCTAATTTCTGCTTCGTTGAAATACTCGGGAGTGTAGACAAAACTCTTGATAATTTTTTCACCTAAATGCGTGGTCAACCAAATTTTCATAATAACCTCAAAAATTCTTTTTTATATTGTAGCAGAAAATATGAAAAAGGACAATTATATTAAAATAATTTGTCAAAAAAATTTTTTTGTTGTACAATATTATATATTTTTCAGGAGAGTGTTATGGATAATAGAGTTGCTTTGGTCAAATGTGCTAGTTATGAGAGTGATGTGTTTGGCGCAGTAAAGCAGGCGGTTGACTTGTTAGGTGGAATTCAGAATTTTGTCAAGCGGGATAGTGTCGTGGTACTCAAAGTAAATGCAGTACAAAAGGCGTCGCCTGAAAAATGTGCAACCACTCATCCCAGAGTTGTTGAGGCTGTTGGTAAACTATGCGCCGAAGCCGGTGCTAGTCGAATTATTATCGCTGATAGTGCTGGCGGGGCGTACAATTCGGGCTATATGGGCGGGATTTTTAAGGCGTGCGGTTTTACTGAAATCGCGGAACAAAACGGTTTTGAGATTAATTCTAATTTTGATAGTTTTGAGGTGCAATTACCCAACGGCAAGATAGCCAAGAAATTCCCAATTTGCGACATTTTACAAGAAGCTGATGTTATAATTAACTTATCAAAACTCAAGACGCATTCCTTTACCGGCATTAGTAATGCGGTTAAAAATATGTTTGGTGCAATTCCAGGGCTAGTCAAAGTGGAAATGCACGGCAAATATCGCACGCTTGATGTTTTTAATGATTTTTTGTACGATATTCACGACTATTTTGCCGACAAATTGACGCTAAATATTACTGATGCTGTGATTGGAATGGAGGGCCCGGGCCCGACCAATGGAACTCCGCGTGCAATTGGCGCTATTATTGCTGGGAATAACCCGGCGACCGTAGATGTGGTAGGTGCGAGGATAATCGGTGCGGACCCGATGGCCTTGCCTACTATTATCGTCGGAATTGAGCGCGGGTATCTAAATTCCGCACTTGATTTTGAAATTCTCGGGGAGAAAGTACAGGATTTGGTGGTGAAGAATTATCTCACTGTTACTCCAGATAATTTTCGTCCGTTCGCCCATTCTATGCCAAAATGGTTGCAACCCGTCGTGCACAAGCTGACGACTCAGCGCCCATATGTCAATAGACGCAAGTGCAAGGGCTGTAAAAAATGCTTTGAGCATTGCCCTGTAAAAGCTATTAGTATGGTTCCTACAAAAAAGGGCAGTGTACCAAAAGCCAAATTTGATTATTCAAAATGCATTCGTTGTTATTGTTGTCAGGAATTGTGCCCTTTTGGGTTGGTCAAAGTCAAATCTGGAATTGTCTATAGGTTGATGCATCTGGGTAGTAATAAAAAATCAAAAAAGTGAATAAACTAGTGTATTTGCTTGACTTTCTTCTATCGTTGTGATATAATTAACATTCGTATTAAGTCAAACAAATTCGTACTTAATATTTTTTTATAAGGAGCAGAAATAAAATGGAAAAAGAAGTTGTCGTTACCGAAGATGGACTAAAACAAATGAAAGAACGCCTCGAGTACTTGATCAAAGTTAAGCGCCCTGAGTGTTCTGAAAAAATTGGTATCGCACGCAGTTACGGTGACTTGAGCGAGAATAGTGAGTATGTCGCAGCACGCGAGGAACAATCGCAAGTTGAGACCGAAATTCTTGAACTCGAAGAGAAATTGCGGCACATCAGAATTATTGATGAGAAAGATATTGATACTAGTAAAATTGGGCTTGGCTGTGTTATCAAAATTTATGATATGAGCTTTGACGAGGAAATGGAATACAAGATCGTGGGGAGCACAGAAGCGGACCCTACAAAAGGGCTTTTGAGTAACGAGAGTCCCGCTGGCAAGGCCCTTATGGGCGCAAAAGTCGGCGATGTGGTTTCTTACAAGTCAAATGTTGGCAATATTCAGCTCAAAGTTCTAGACATCAAGGTTTAATTAATTAGGCTATGTATACTACATAAGTTTTTGACTTTTGATATGTAATTTAATAGCCTTTTTTGTTTTATCTAATTACTTCATAGCGTTTTAGTGAAAGTTGGTTTCGCGTGCGTCAAAAGGGGATAAAAATATGAGATATAAGGTTATAAATCTAAAAGAGGGGAGCCCGACTGTTGAGTTGGCGCTCTGTATCTTGGAGATTGAAATTGAAATTGCACGGCGTGAGGGTGTAGTTGCGCTCAAGGTCATTCACGGCTATGGTTCGCACGGTGTAGGCGGGGAAATTAAACGTGCACTATCATTTTGGTTGAATCGCTCAAAGAGCAAGAATTTTATTCGCGATTTTGTCAAGGGCGAACAATGGACCGCTAGCGACAAAGCGCGCAAATTCAAAGAACTTTGCCCCGAATTACTCGGCGATCCCGAGTTGTATTTTGCAAACGCGGGCGTAACAATAATATTGGTTTAGATAATGGCGGGCAAAATGCCCGTTATTTTTATGTGCCAAGTGCCGGGGGCGAGACGCCCCGGGGGCAAAAGTGTAGGTTGCGGTTTTTTAGGTAGCGTATCTAAAATACGGCAAGAGTAAATGGGGGGGCGGGGCAATGCATAAGAGCGGTTCCCGCTCTTACGCATTGAGCCCGATTTTAGCGACTGCTAAAATCGGGCTCCCGTTCCGCGAGGAAGCCTCGCGGAACGCCCCGCCCCCTCGTTTTTTGTGGATAAGCGGCGCGAGGGGTGTGGCACCCCTGGGC
>CAVFEX010000105.1:2255-3579 GCA_963621495.1 bacterium | reverse complement strand
AATCGCACTCGTCATTATCCTCTTCGGGAGATTTTAAATCTTCATTTTCACAATCTTGACTGCCCAAGTCGATATTAACCCAATCACACAAGTATTTACAAAATGGGTCAATCAACTCGTTATTAAATATCCCAAAACTCTCCAAGAGGGTGTCTGCCTTACAATATTGATCCACAAATTCTTGTAAATCCAGTCGTCTTGCATCGATTTCGCTCAGCAAACTAAACACAAAAGCGATAATCTTTCGAGGTTCTGATGGTAAATATTTGTTGTCTTGACTGCGACTCAGATTTTCGAGTTCATTTAAAAAATTATATCCCACCAGTGTCTCGCCTACTACCTCTACTAGAGTAGGGTTGGATACGATACTGCGTAATATTGCACTTACTTTGGCATCAGCCAAAATAATTTTAGAATTCTTTAATTCTTGACAAGCATCTACAAATGCCTTGTATTGTTCTTTTGTAGTCATTATAGTTTACTCCTAAATTTTTAGTCTATATTATTAATATATCACAATTTCATAAAAAACAAAAACGATTTATCCACAATTTGATAAAAATTTAAAATTAAAAATGTAAAACAATTGCCTTTTTTTTGATTTTTATGGTATAATACGGTGTCATATTAGGAGGCGTAAATGAAACTAGAATTCAGTAATGATGATTTTGAGACAAAACTAATGCTACTGTATATGTTAGAGCAAATTGAAATTCCACTGACCGAGCAATTTATATTAGATATTTGCACCACGAGAAATGATTGGATCAATTATATGGAATGTGTGAGCGTTTTTCACGACCTTTTGCGAGATGGTTTTATTTACACGTCGGATTCATTGGATAGCAAGAGATGTAGATACACTCTTACAGCAAAAGGTCGCAGTGGACTGAGTATTTATTACGAAGAAGTGCCCGAAGAGTTGCGCAAGTCAATTAGCGAGTTTTGTAAAACAAATAGAATGTACTTTAAAAGGCTCCAAGAATACATCGCAGACTTTAGTAAAAATAGTGATGGCTCATATTTAGTAACTCTCCAAATTATCGAAACTGCCAACAGTGAGCCGATGTTTGAAATCAAAATTAATATGCAAACTCGCGCCGACGCAGTCAAGGCTGTAGAAATTTGGACTACCAAGGCCCCTAATTTTTATGAATTTGTATACACCAATCTTTTGAGCTAAACTGACTAAACCCGCACAATTTAATGCGGGTTTAGTTTTATTAATGGCATTAAAAACACACTCTAAATTAAAAATTAGAACTTATTAACTATAAATTTTTAAATTTCCCTTTTGATTTTAAATCTATAATTATCATAATAT
>CAVFEX010000105.1:0-2194 GCA_963621495.1 bacterium | reverse complement strand
ATAAACATAACTACACTAGTGCTCCCCGCTGAAATAAACGGCAAAGGCAATCCAGTCGGCGGTACTGCGCCTGAAACTACGGCAATATTGAGAATTACTTGAACAGTTAGAATTGTAACAATTCCACTAGCCAAATAGCACCCGAACCTATCTTTTGCCCTAATTGCCACCCTTATTCCTAAATAAATCAGCGCGCAATATAAAAAAATTACGAAGAGTGCGCCGACGAACCCGAGTTCCTCGCCAATTATGCTAAAAATAAAGTCGCTTTCACTAAAAGGCAAAAAAGAGAATTTTTGACGAGAGTTGAATAAACCTACCCCAAACCAACCTCCCGCCCCTAGCGCATATAGAGACTGAATTAGCTGAAATCCCTCGCCTTGTGGACTAGCCCAAGGGTCGATAAAAGCCATAAGCCTCAGCATCCTATATGGCTCAATAATTATCAATAGAGGAATCAGCAATACTGCTGGAATACTGAGTAACAATAGATGTTTTATCCGCACACCGCCTATTAGTAACATCGCTATCAAAAGTACACCCATACAGATTGTAATAGACATATTAGGTTCAATAATAATTAGTAGACACATAGTGGCACCTACTAAGAGCACTGGTAATATACCTGAAAAAGTCGTCATTTTTGCACTGTTCTTTGCCATATAAGTTGCCGAAAAAATTATAAAGCAGAATTTTGCAACTTCGCTCGCCTGAAAACTAAAGCTCCCAAAGCCTATCCAGCGTTTTGCGCCATAAGATTCTATCCCCACCCCTGGTACAAACACAATTAACAAAACAGCTAGTCCAATTATTAGCGCGGGAATGCTGAATTTTTTTAAAATTCTATAATCTAAAAAATAGCAGAAAATCATAACGACAATGCCTATTGCAACACCAATAATCTGTTTTTTCACAAAAAACATACTATCACCATACAAGCGCTCAGCATTATAGCACGATGCCGAATAGATAAAGACTATACCTAATATAGCCAACCCCACTGTCAGTGCGAAAATCGGGATACTGAATTTATGAGGGCCGTGATAAAAGATTTTATTTTTCACCTATCCACTCCGACACAAGATTACAAAAATATTCGCCCCGCTCCTCAAAATTTTTAAATTCATCATAGCTAGCACCCGCAGGGCTCAACAACACAATATCCCCGTAGGTCGCTATCCTTTTTGCATAGTCAAATGCGCTACCGAGTTTTAGATAATATTTGCAGTTGACTTTTAGACGCTTGCATTTTTTAAAAATTTGCTTACCCAACGGACCAAAAGCGACGATTTCTCTAACAGAGGGGGGTAAGTCTTGTAAAAAATTAGTAAAGTCTTCGCCTTTTTTGCTACCACCCAAAAGTAGTATTGTAGGTTCACAAAACGAGTCAAGTGCTACACGAGTAGATGCTATGTTTGTCGCTTTTGAATCATTAAAAAATTTGACGCCGTCCCGCTCTCCTACAAACTCTATTCTGTGGCGAGGTAACGTCAATTCGGGCAAAACTGACTGAATTTGACTAGGCCGTACTCCCGCTAAATGAGCCATTGCTATTGCGCAAATTAAATTAGATAAATTATGCCTACCTTTAATTTTTAATTGAGGCAATAAAAATAATTCGCGCGAACCTAAAATTGTGTTTAACAAGACTTTTTTACCGTCAATATAATAACCCATAACATCATTGGGCAAACGATTTACACTAAAATAGAGGATATCCTTTTTGGACTCGCCACACATACGCACGCGCTCATCATCGTAGTTTAGTAACCCCACCCCGCCACTATCCAAGCAGTCTAATATCTTAGATTTTGTGTTTTTATACTCAGTAAACGAATTATATCTATCCAAGTGGTCCGGAGCAAAATTAAGAATTGCGGACACTTTGCAACGAAGATGAGTAGCATACTCTAATTGAAAACTGCTGACCTCTAGCACGACTTTTGTTCTACTATTCAAATTTTCAATTTCACTACAAAAAGGTGTCCCGACGTTACCCAAAAGTTTGCTTTTTTTGTTAGTGAGCAAAAATATTTGGTGCAAAAAATTAACAGTAGTCGTCTTGCCATTGGTCCCAGTTACTGCATAAATTGGAGCGTTGCAATACATACTCGCTAAATCAATTTCCCCTAAAATATTAACATCTAACAATTTGCACTCGCGCACAAATTTGGGGCTCAAGAATATACCCGGG
>CAVFEX010000104.1:1381-3643 GCA_963621495.1 bacterium | reverse complement strand
TATTCTAGCTTCAGAATTTCTGCAATGGCTTGCTTTTGCATATTTTCTATTTATTTTTATCTCGCTTTTTTTACTATTTTTTTGCTGGTTTTCTTGTGAGATAAAACTAATTTTTCGAATAGTTGTGGACTTAATGTTTTCGGCGAAAGATGAATTATCTTTATTATTTTTTGTTTTGTTTTTTGCATTACAAAAATTTTTTAATAGTTTTACCCCACGCAAACCGATTAAAAAAATCAACTGCAAAATGCACACAAACATTCCTAAAAACAATAATAACAAAAATACATAACCCTGCCCGAGCGAGGAAAACAGCATTATCTAAACAACCTGCGTAAAAGACTTTTTTTCTCGCCCAAATAACTTATGCCAGATATTTCGCCCGCGAGACACACGCACCCGCTCTCCACGTTGAGCTGATTTACTTCCAAATTTTTGCCAGTGATACACAGTTTTTGCTGATTTATCGTACAGCAAAATTGTGTCGGAATTGCGGTCAACACTCTTTCAACTCCAGTTAGTGTAATTTTTTTGCGATTTTCGAGCACGATTTTATGCTCAGTAAACTTATGAACAGCCTCAGTTTGTGCCATAATTGCCCCCTTTTTAATATTTTATGCGCAAAAATGGCACAATATAACAAAAAAACTCTAGCCCTTGTATTTGGGTTAGAGTTTCTTAATTTATGAGTTTGACACAACACTGACTCCAAAAAATTCATCACTAAATCTACAATAATCGTTGTAAAATTTCGTATTTATCGTAATTTTATAGTCGCCGTATTTTTCAATTTTTGTAATACCTTCGCCACCCCAATTCGCAAGCCCGCTCTCGGAGTAGTTATATGTAATCGCCGTAGCGGTCGATGGATAGTATTTATCTTTAAGATATTCGACCGTGATGGAGATTTGTGTTGGGTCGCTCGTTCTGATTTTTGTGTCAATATTCAATGGTGTTTGTGTAGAAATATATGTAACAGAACCCTCTTTTGTAGTGATTTTAAACGCAAAATCTTCTCCATAAACCAGCACGCGTGGAGTGATGTTTAGTTCGCACTCGTATGTAAACGCTTCAAAATTCTCCAACCCCATACAAGTCGCCCGTAATTTGTATGTCCCTGGCTCTAGGTCGCTAATATCGTAACCCGCCTCGGTTTGTGTGAGCGGAACAAACTCGGGCTCGGTTGCCGTATTGCTAACAACAGCATATCTATACTGAATTTTGTTTGCGATAAAACTAAAGTCTGATTTAATTGTTTCCGCAAAACTTACACCCTCAATACTAGTGCCCATAGTCCAATTTTTAGCAACATCGAGCGTGTCGCCGTACTGCGAAACTATGTTGTTGAAACTAACTTTTTGGGTCTGAAAAGCGGTAACCTGTGCAGGCGCTATGGTAAAAATAACATCATCAATCACGCGCGAAATATAATTATTCCCGCCATCAAGATAAACTCGCACATTATAAACACCAGCATTTGTAGGCGCGGTGTCGGTAAAAATGCTCTCCAAGGTTCCCTCTGGGGCACCTATCAGACGATACTCGACTTTTTCTATATCCACACCATTGGGCAAATTGAATTGCAAATCCGCCCTCTGCTGACTACCATTGTAGACGGTGGAATATTGTTTTGTGTACTCAGTCGTAATCTCCTTTGGCGATACCGAAACATTAAAAGTCGTAGTTTTATTCTTGTACTGAACTACCACAATTTGCGCACGGTTGGGATATGTAAATTCATTACTCGTGGTGCCGTCGGAATTGTCAACATACACCAGGTCCGCCATACTAAGAGGCAAATCGTTACTCCTGCCACTATTGTATTTTATGGTAAAGGTCCCGTCCTTGAGCGTGGGCGTAACTACATCGCCGACTACAAAATCCGTTACAGGAACTGACTTGATGTGAATCGACGCAACCTCGTCTTCGCCACCGCACCCAGCGAACCCCACTACACCCAGTCCAGTAATAGCGCACATAGACAGAGCACATAGCCATTTTTTCATTTATTTTTCCCCCTATTTATTATGCATAATTTCACACAAGAAAATTCAAGCCGAAATCAACAGCAAAAAATCTCTGATAGACTAAAAACACGCAAAGCACTGCATATATAATATTATAAACAAAATTGCCGATTTTTACAAATGATTTTATCTAGTTTTTGTCAGTTTTTGTAAAAAAAATCAAAAAAATTAATTTTTATTATTTTTTTTGATTTTTATAACTATTTTCCAAGGCAAAATCGTGAAAAAATCTCGT
>CAVFEX010000104.1:0-1351 GCA_963621495.1 bacterium | reverse complement strand
CGTCCATAATTTTCTCGTTGGCAGTCTCGCCAGTTATTTCGCCCAACTTGTTCCACGCTTGCATTAGAGTAACCGCGAGACAATCGAGAGTCGCGGTGTCGCAATTTTTGATAGTAGCAAGAAGTGAATCACTGGCGGAACGCAAACACTCAATGTGTCGCGCGTTGGTCAAATAATCGCCCCCGAGTAGTACCTCGGAATTAATTGTGCGGTCAAAAATTAACTGCTTGAGCTCGTACACTCCCGCACCAGTTTTGGCGCTAATTTGCGTGTCGCAAGACGCATTACGCGCAGAATTTAAGTCAATTTTATTTAAAACACGAATTGTGTTTTGATTATCCAAAGTCTCCTCATCAGGGTTGGTCGCGTCAATCAAGTGTAGCACAACATCGGCACGCACAATTTCTTTTTTTGCCCTACTAACCCCCTCACCCTCGACCACATCATTAGTCGCACGGAGCCCAGCGGTGTCAGTGAGAATAAACCGCACCCCATTGTATTCGTAACTATCGGACACAGTGTCGCGAGTCGTACCCGCAATGTTGGTTACAATTGCGCGGTCGTACCCTAAGAGAGCATTAAAAAGGCTAGATTTTCCCGCATTAGGCTTGCCCGCCAGCACCACATTTACGCCGTTTTTTACCAACATTCCAGTAGATGAGGTGGCAAGCTTTTGACTGATTTTTTTGTTAATTTCTTCGCATTTTTGCGAGATTTTTTGCGCCGTGATGTACTCAATATCGTGCTCAGGATAATCGAGCGCAACATTTACCTCACACATAAGGTCGGTCAATTCTTGCTGTAATTTTGCAACAAAATCAGTCATCGCCCCATTTAGTAAACTTGACCCCGCACGCAGTTGACTCATTGAGTTGGCATTAATCAAATCAATAATTCCCTCCGCCTCGGTCATATCAATTTTGCCATTTAAAACCGCGCGCCGACTAAATTCTCCACGCTCAGCCAGTCTCGCGCCGTGAGTGGTAAGGTAATCTATGAGACTTTGTGCCAAGTAATATCCGCCGTGAATCTGCAACTCCACCACATTTTCCCCTGTAAAACTATGTGGTTCGGGGAAATACAGCGCTAGCGCATTATCTTTAACCAAATCAAACTCTAATTCGCCAAAAATCGCATAGCGCGGGCGCGGGTTGTTTTTTAATTTTTTAAAAACCTCGCCCCCGACCTCGAGTGCGCGACTGCCACTAATTCTAATTACCGCCACACCACCATTACCGACCGCGGTGGAAATTGCACAAATTGTATCCATATTGCCTCCCAAATAACTCTCAGAATAAATAGTAAAAAATAAATTATTCATTATTAATTTATAGCACAAATGAGACAAATC
>CAVFEX010000103.1:1381-3647 GCA_963621495.1 bacterium | reverse complement strand
GTAGAGAGGGGAGCAATGTGCGACTAGCAGCTAGGCTTACTGGTTGGAAAATTGATGTAATTAGTGAGACACAGTCAAAACAGGCGGACAAGGATAAGGAGTTAGAGCAAGTTCATTCTGATATTGATCAGAATTTAGATGAGGACTTGTTTGAGGAGATTGAGGGAATCTAATTATTGGAGGTAAGTAGTAATATGCCAGAAAAACATATTCCTTTGCGAATGTGTGTTGTATCGAGGAAAATGCTCCCCAAAGAACAGTTGTATAGGCTGGTTGTAAAACCTAATGGGCTAATAATTGATAGGACACAGAAGATGCCGGGTAGAGGCTATTGGATCAGTAGAGATCTTGCAGTTATTTCAGAAGCTAGGCGTAGGCATACATTTAATAGAATTCTAAAAAAAGACATCGGCGATAGTATTTATGCTGAATTGGAGGATATGCTAGGTGCAGAATGAATGGACAAAATACTTGTCCCTTGCTATTAGAGCGGGCGCTGTGGTCTATGGGATAGACGATATTAATAGGAGCAGGGAGAAAATTTACCTCATTTTGTTGAGCGAGCGTTTGGCCACTCAAAATTTGAAAGAAAAAGTAAATAATTTTATAGCGAAAAAAGACACAATATTAATTAAGTTAGATGATGATTTGAATAAATTATTGAATACGAATAATTGCAAGGTCATAGGCTTAACTAATGAAAATTTGGCGAACCAAATCAAAACTTATTTTAAGGAGTAATAATTTGACTAATCAAACTCAAGAAACAAAAAAACAAGTGCGTTTTGAAAATCTGCGTAAGATTTCAGAAATTAACAATGTTAATCTGGTCAAAATGAGCAAAGAGGTTGAGAGCCTGAGACATGAGATGGAGCAATTGAATAGAAATGTCCGACTCAAGATGCGCGAGATTGAGACCGAAAATAACAATAAGACGACAGTGGCAAGAGTAGAAAAATCTGTTATGCCTGTTGAAAAGAAAGTGGAGACTACAGCGTCCGGGCACAATATTAGTAGTGAATTTCAGAGTTCCAACAACAAGGTTCGAGACAATATTAGATCCAATTTACAGGGGCAGAATCAGTCTACTATGAATAAGAGCAACTCTCGCCAATTCGACAAAAATAAGCAAGGGAATTTTGAAAAATTCCCTCGTCGCAATCAAGGTCAATCTCAGAATTCTAGTCAAAATCAAAAGCCTTTTAATCAGCGCAACAACAGTCAGTCTGGCGGACAAAATCGCTTTGAGCGCGGGAATTCTTTTGGTCAGAACAGGAATAGAGACGGCCTTAAAAAGCCTTTTGAGCGCAAGGATGGAGTTAAGTTTAATGGCAGTGGGTTTGGACGCAGAGAAAGTAATGAACCTTTGGTCAATCTAAATGACTTGCAGAACAATCAGAGTAAGCGTTATTTTGACAACAAACACAAGGACAACAAACAGCGCAAGGGTTCTGGCTTTGATGATTTTGGGCGCAATCAAAAACGCAATATGTTACGTAGGGGTATGATTGAGGAATCTAATATTGAGGAAAGAATTAGATCAAATCGCAAGACCAAGAAAAAGAAAGAGGAGAATGTGGTGGTTGCGGCTCCTATCGATCACGCAATCATTACGACTGAAAATATTACCGTCAAACAATTATCTGAGAAAACTGGCAGAAGTGTCGCAGAAATTCTCAAGCAATTGATGGTATTAGGTATGATGTCTAATGTTAACTCATCTATCGACTTTACCACTGCAGAACTAGTGTGTGGCGAATTGGGTGTTGTGCTAGAACAAAAAATTGAGAAGAGTTTTGAGGAACAACTTGCGGAAGAGTTTGGTGTAGGTAGTTACTCTAATTCGGACGAAAATACAGAATATCGACCTCCTATTGTTACAGTTTTGGGGCATGTAGACCACGGTAAGACGAGTTTGCTAGATTTTATACGTAAGACTCATATTCAGAGTCAAGAGGCTGGCGGAATTACTCAGCACATCGCAGCTTATCAGATCAAGACTATGGATAGGTTGATTACTTTTATTGATACACCTGGTCATGAGGCATTTAGTGCAATGCGTGCTAGGGGTGCTAGCGTAACTGATATCGCAATTTTGGTTGTTGCTGGTGATGACGGTGTCAAACCACAGACCCTGGAGGCTGTTCAACATATCAAGCAGGCCAACATTCCCATGATTGTTGCTGTCAACAAAATGGACAAAGTTGAATTTAATCTTGAGAGAGTCAAACAGCAATTAGCTGAGGTAGATGTGATGCCTGAGGAA
>CAVFEX010000103.1:0-1371 GCA_963621495.1 bacterium | reverse complement strand
GAATGGGGGGGTAATACAATTTTTGTACCTATTTCCGCTCTAACTGGTCAAAATGTTGATAAATTATTAGAGATGGTGCTATTGGTTGCTGATATGCGTGAATTAAAAGCTAATCCTAATACACACGCTCTTGGAATGGTTATCGAAGCAAAACTTGATAAAGGCAAGGGTCCTATTGCTACTGCGATTATTCTCAATGGTACGCTAAAAGTTGGAGATTATATTATTTCGGGCGTACATACTGGTAAAGTACGTGCATTAATTGATGACAAGGGCAAGAATATTCGCAAAGCAGTGCCTAGCACTCCTGTAGCGGTTTTGGGGTTAGATGGTGTGCCCAATGCGGGAGACCAGTTATATGTGGTTGACGCAAAATTTAGTAAAGATGTATTGGCAGAACGCAAACGCAAGATACAACAAGACAAGATTAATAGCAAAAACGCCTTTTCTATGGAAGAATTTTTGGCTAAATCTGCTGATAGCGAGAAGAAAGTTCTCAACCTTATTGTCAAGACCGATGTGCAGGGCTCATTTGAAGCAATTGTACCAATCTTGAATTCTATTAACAACGAAGAGGTTAGAGTAGAGTGCATACACGGTGGTGTGGGCGCAATCAATGAAAATGATGTAATTATGGCTAAAAATGCTAATGCGATTATTATTGGCTTTAACACCAAAGCTGATACTAAGGCTAGTTCGTTAGCTGACCATGAAAAAGTACAGATTTTCATGAGTAAAATTATTTATCAAATTTCTGACTTTGTGTCCAAGACTATCAAATGTATGCGTACTCCTGTGTTTGAAGAAATGATAATCGGGCACGGAGAAGTAATCAGAACTTTTAAAATTAGCCGTATTGGTACGATTGCTGGTTGTATCGTCAAAGACGGTAAGATTACTAAAAATTCTAAAATTAGATTATATAGAGATGGTAAAATGCTAGTGGATACTACTATCACGACTCTGCAACGCAACAAGGAAGATGTGAGAGAGGTTATGGCTAATATGGATTGTGGTATGAAACTTGAGGGCCATAATGATATTCAGTTAGAGGATACTGTAGAGGCTTATGTTATGGTTGAGGTTAAGAGAGATTAAATTCTGTTTTTGGAGGAAATATGCAACAGAACCGATTGGAGCGAATTAATAGTGAAATTCAAAAAGCTATAGCCGATATTCTGAGAAATGAAATTAGGGACCCTAGATTGTACGGATTATTGAGTGTAACAGAGGTCAAGACGACAAATGACCTCAGTCATTGTTATGTTTCAGTTAGTATTTATGAACAAGACCCAATAAAAAATGAAATAAGTTTTAATACTTTACAACGTAGCGCAGGTTATATTCGCAAACTTTTGTCTAGTAGGGTGG
>CAVFEX010000102.1:0-3677 GCA_963621495.1 bacterium | reverse complement strand
CATTTTGGCAGAAACCTTTGACCAGTTTAGCGAAAAACTAAATGAGTTGTTTTTGGAGCGAATTAAGTATGCAGGAGTTACAATTACTCCAGAAATTCGCGAAGAAATCAATGTGCGTAGAGAAATTTTGTTTAGCATAATGGTTTGCTCATTAATCAACATTAGTATCGGACGCACATCTCTTGCCAACGAGCGCGAAGCGTTGCAGAAAAAAGTTGAAATGATACTGCTAACAAACAGAAAATAAAAAGGAGCAAAATGAATGAAGATAATTCATTGTGCAGACGTGCATTTGGGTGCTAGTATGAGCACCCATTTGTCTATAGAACAGGCAAATCAGCGAAAAGATGAGTTGCTCAAGACGTTTTTAGATATGCTAAATTATGCGGACGAGCACGACATACATCACATACTGATTGCGGGCGACTTGTTAGACACTGCATATGCCGATATCAAGACGCAAAATATCCTAATAGAACTCGTCGAGAGCCACCCTGGAATTCAGTTTTATTATTTATGTGGCAATCACGATGAGGACAGTTTGCTCGGCTCTGATGCCACTCTTCCCCAGAATTTACACACTTTTGGGCGAGAATGGACGCATTACAATCTTGACGGCGCAATATTGACGGGCGCAATTCTAGGGGACAATAATTTGGGACTCTATGATAGCCTCGACCTTGACGCGCGCGAGTTTAATATTGTGATACTACACGGGGGCGAGACACACGGCAATGATTACACCACGCCTGACACAGTAAATTTTGACGCACTCAAGAATAAGAATATCGACTATTTGGCTCTCGGGCATTATCACACTTTTGCGACTGGCAAACTCGACAGCCGTTGCACATATGCGTACTCGGGTTGTCTAGAAGGGCGCGGGTTCGACGAATGTGGCAAAAAGGGTTTTGTCGTATTGGACCTTGGCGAAGATGGATTAAAACTAGAGTTTGTGCCGTGGGCAAAGCGCGAATTCCACGAAATAGAGATTGACATTTCAAATTTACACACAGCGCAAGAAATTGCAAATTTGGTAAAAAAATCGTTAGACGATATCCCTGCAAAGGACCTTGTGCGAGTGATTTTTGTGGGCGAATTTAATGAAAACACACACAAATATCTCAATCTTGCGACACTGGACGCGCAGAATAAATTTTTTTATTTTTATTACAAAGATAGGACCAGGCCAGCGCTCGACCTCAAATCTCTCGAAAACGATGTCTCGCTTGCGGGCGAATTTATCCGCACCGTACGAAATAGCAGTCTTGACCCTATTGAGCAAGACAAAATTATTTTGTTGGGTCTAAAGAGTCTCAATGGCGAGGAGGTGGACTGATGAAATTATTGCGCTGTTATATCGAAAACTACGGCAAATTACACGAATTTTCGTATGATTTTAACGATAAGCTAAACACCATACTACAGGAAAATGGCTGGGGCAAGTCGACTTTTGCGAGTTTTATCAAATCAATGCTTTTTGGGTTAAGTAGCACCACAAAGCGCGACCTAACTCAAAACGAGCGCGCAAAATATACCCCGTGGCAAAACGGCGTTTTTGGTGGCTGGATTGAATTTAGTTTGGGCGAATCAGCCTATCGCATCGAACGGACCTTTGGCGAAACGAAATCAAAGGATAAGACTCAAATTTTTGACCTCAGTACCAACCAAATAATCGACGATGAAAATTTCGTTGAAAATAAATTGGGCATAAATTCAGACACTTTTATGCGCTCAACATTTGTTGAGCAAGGCGTTTTCAGTTCCGCGAGCGACGAGAGTATCAAGGCGCGCCTCGGCAAGCTTTTGCAAGATGACTCCAGTTTTAATCTTGCTACAGTGGATAAAAAATTACTGGAAAAGCAGACCGAATTCAAGCACCTCAAAGGCAGAGGCGGTAAAATTTGTGCGCTCGAGGACGAGTTGGAGCAAACACGCCAGAACATTATTAATTCAAATCGCGACCGTGCGCAGATAAAAGTTTTGTCTCAATCACTAGAAAAAATCAGCACCACAATTGAGTTAATCAATCAGCAAATCAAAATTTTACGCGAGACTCAAGACAGGATAAACGAGCAAAAAGCGCAACAGGGTATGCGCGAGTATTATCAGAATTTGCTAGACGACCTCGAAAAAGCAAAGGCAAAATTTGTAGAATTAAAAGCCACGTTTCGCACCACCCCGCCCACTGCAGAACAACTGAACAAATACAACTCGCTTCAACAAAAATATACACAACTCAAAAATCAATATGAAGTTTTTGACACCAACAGCGAGGCACAAAAATTCAGTGAGTTAAAATCATATTTTGCGAACGGCGTGCCTAGCGAAGAAGAAATCAAACACGCTACCGAACTTAACAAGCGATTGCACGCGGAGACATATTCAGAGAACTTACGCACAAATTACACCCAGCCACAGAATTCCACACGAACTTCGGGGATAATTTTTGCTAGTTTAGGCGGGATTTTATCAATTTTGGCTATAATTTTCGGCTTCGCAAGTTCACGGCTAATACTCGGCACAGCACTCCTAGTCTTGGGACTGGGAATGCTGGGCATTGGGCTATATCACATATTCAAAAAATCGGATATTCTGTTCTTCAAAGACTCAAGTTTTGACAACGAAATTCACGAAATTCAGCGCGAACTCGTGCAGTTTGTGTCCAAATTTCACGAAGATGTCGACCACCTCGATGACGCATTGTACAATATTCGATACAAGGTGCAACAGTATCACGATTTTGAGAAAAATAGCGAAAAACTACTTACACAAAAAGATGATTTATTGCACGAAATTCAACAAAAATATGACGAATTGGAGAAAATTTACTCAGTTTTTCTGTCCGACACAACCGATTTTGATAAATGCAACGAGACACTAAACTCTATGTGTAGGGAATTAGATTACGCAGAGAAAAATATTGCTGACAAACAACAAAAAATCGAGGAATTCAAACAAAAGCAACAAATCCCCGAGGATACGGAGACACCTTTGCACACCGATAGCGACACCGCGATTTTGAGAACGCAAATTGTGGAACAAGAGGACAAAAAAACCGAACTAACCGAACAACAAAATCGCCTTAAATCACAAATTTATACGCTCGGACGCAGTGCTGATTTGCTAGAATACTACACAAACAAGGAGCTTGCGCTCCATGAACAATTGCAAGAAGCAAACGAAAAATGGCAAATAATCAAGCTTACTCGCGAAATGCTTTTTCGTGCCAAGGACAACCTCACGAGTAAATATCTCGCGCCATTATGCGACGCATTTACGAGTTTTTCAACCGAACTTTTAGGTAAAAGTTTTGATGGCGTATCTATTGATACCGACCTCAATGTGCTGATTGAAGCACAGGGCTCCAAAAAGGACACAAAATATTTTAGTCAAGGCATTCGCGACACGATAGAATTGTGTCTAAGGCTCGCTCTAGGGAAAGTGCTTTTTGAAAACGAAATGCCACCGCTAATTCTCGATGACCCGTTTTACAATCTCGATGACAAAAAAATGGCGAACGCACGCAAACTACTTGATAATTTAAGCGAAAAGACACAAATAATATATCTCGCTTGCCACAGCAGTAGAGCATAATTTGCCATAATTTTAGACTTGATTAAAAAACAAAAAACTACCCACAGCGGGTAGCTAATAAAATACAATATTTCTGACGC
>CAVFEX010000101.1:0-3692 GCA_963621495.1 bacterium | reverse complement strand
ATAGATATCAAAAAATACTCTAGAATGATTCAACAATATTTGGATACAAAAGCAATGTACCCAGATTGTATTTTATTCTATAGATTGGGCGATTTTTATGAAATGTTTTTTGAGGACGCGAAAAATGTGTCCAATGAATTGGGCTTGACTTTGACTGCGCGAGATTGCGGTTCTGGTCAAAAAGCTCCGATGTGTGGCGTGCCTTTTCATTCGGCGCATAATTATATTTCTAGACTCGCAAATAATGGTCATAAAATCGCAATTTGTGAACAAATAAATACAGTGGCAAAAAAAGCAAGTTCCGGTAATGTGATGATTGACCGCAGTGTAGTTCGTGTGATTACACCAGGCACGATTATGGACGAATATTTACTGCAACAGGGCAAAAATAATTACATCGTGGCTGTATATGCTCCTAGAAATTCTACGGTAGGATTATCGTGGATTGACCTTAGTACTGGAGAATTTTATATTCAACAATTTGTTGGAGACAACGCTCTTGAAGATTTGAGCGACACTTTGGCTAGCATTAGTCCAAATGAAATTATTGGCGATGCTAGCGCTCTGCAATTTTCTTCGAATTTGTCCTGCGTCCGTATGGGAGTTGTCCCCTGCTTTAGTCAGCACAAATCCGAAGCTTTTGGATATGATGTGGCTTATAAACTAATTTTGCACCAACTCAACACTAATAACTTACAGGGGCTAGATTGTGAGGACAAGCCTCAAGCTATTTGTGCGGGTGGGGCATTACTCGATTATTTGTTAGCGACACAAATGCGCGACCTCAAACATATCAATCAACTAAATGTAATAACAAATGACCATTATATGCATTTAGACATCAACACGAGACTAAATCTGGAAATTTGTGAAACAATGTTTGATCGCAAAAAACGTGGGTCGCTATTGTGGGTGTTGGATCATACTCGTACTACAATGGGGGCAAGACTGTTAAGGAGTTGGCTCGAGCAACCTCTGCAAAATATATCTCAAATAAATGCTCGACTGGACGCAGTAGAGGAGTTAACACAAAATATAGTATTCCGTTCTCAATTACAAGAGGCTTTATCTAATATCCAGGACCTAGAGAGATTATGCGGAAGGGTATCTTTCGGGAATATTAATCCTCGCAACTGTGTAGCGTTAGGGGTTTCGCTCGACAAATTACCTAGAATAAAACAACTCGTGTCTCAGTTAAAAGCTTCAATTTTTGTGAATTGTGCTAGTAAAATAGAATGTTATGACGAGTTGGCAACAAAATTACGAAATGCATTTGTCGATGAGCCTCCTACAATAATTCGTGATGGTGGTTTTATTCGCAAAGGTTATTCAAACGAATTAGATAAATTGATGGACGCGAAGAAAGATGGGCAAGATTGGATTAGTGCGCTTGAAGTCAAAGAGCGCGAATTGACGGGCGAAAAGAAATTAAAAATTTTATATAACCGTATTGCTGGTTATTATATTGAAGTGCCTAAAATTTCATCAGCAAATATGCCTTTTAGGTTCCAAAAAATTCAGACAATGGCAAACACTGACCGCTATACGACAAACGATTTGCGTCAGCTAGAGAACACTATTAATAATGCGGAAGAGAACAAATTGACTCTAGAGTTACAATTGTTTGATGAAATTAGACAAGAAATTATGCAATACATTCCATCTATCCAACAAACTGCTCGACAAATTGCTATACTAGATTGTATACTTTCCATTGCTCATGCTTCCGTGCAGTACGATTATTCTAGACCAATTTTTGATGAAAATGGTACTGGCTATGAGATTTTGGAATCACGCCATCCGGTAATTGAGCGGTTGATTACTAATGAGAGGTTCGTTCCAAATGATGTATTATTCAACGACGAGCAGAGGACAATAATAATTACTGGACCAAATATGGCTGGTAAGAGTACATATATGCGCCAAATTGCTCTCATTGTTTTGATGGCACATGTTGGGTGTTTTGTACCCGCAAAATATGCAAAACTGTCTTTGACTGACAGAATTTTTACACGTATAGGCGCGAGCGACAACCTAGGTATGGGACAAAGTACGTTTATGGTGGAAATGAGCGAAGTAGCAAATATTATTAAAAATGCAACCAAAGATAGTCTACTGATACTTGATGAAATTGGGCGAGGTACTTCGACTCAAGACGGTATGAGTATTGCGTGGGCAGTTCTCGAGTATATTGCTAGTTCTATAAGAGCGCGTACTTTATTTAGTACTCATTATCATAGGCTCACAGATTTGCAGGGTAAATTGCCCGGTGTAGTTAATATGCGGGTTACAGTGAGTGAATTTGATAATAAAATGACATTTTTAAGGAAAGTGGAATACGGTAGTTCTAGCCAAAGTTTTGGTGTGGAAGTCGCTCGTCTGGCGGGTATCCCAGATACGATAATCAATCGTGCTCGCGAGGTTATGAATAGTCAAGAACAAGAACATAACGCGCATATCGATACCGCGCTTTCAAGTTATAGTGCGAAAGATTTGGGAGTTTCGACAAAATACGAAATGATTGCAGATATTTTGAAAAAAACTGATATTAATAACCTTACACCATTAGAGGCTCTGTCAAAGTTATCCGAATTAAAGAAAAAAGTAATTGACTAATTTATAGGAGGAAGAATTTGTCCAAAATCAATATACTCAAGCCACAAGTTTTTAATCAAATTTCTGCGGGGGAGGTGGTTGAGCGCCCATCATCAATCGTGAAGGAATTAGTTGAAAACAGTATTGATGCAGGTGCTACTCGAATCAATGTGGATATTTTTGAGGGCGGAATTTCAAAAATTATAGTCAGCGACAATGGTTGCGGTATTGCGCCTGATGACCTTCCTGTCGCTTTTTTGCCACACGCCACGAGTAAAATACACGAAATTAGCGATGTTTTTGACCTTAGCACATTAGGTTTTCGTGGCGAGGCTTTAGCTTCAATTGCATCAGTTACAAAGGTTGAGGTTATTTCCAAAACGAGTGAAGATTCGGGCCATAGTATCAAGTTAGAAGCAGGCAAAATAGTTGCAACAGGAGAAAAAGGCTCGCCCCTGGGAACTACTTTTTGTGTGCAAGATTTGTTTTATAACACGCCCGCTAGGCGCAAATTTCTCAAGCCTAATAAAAAAGAAGAATCTGAGATTACTAGTCTAATGACTAGATTAATTTTAGCCAACCCCCAAATTGCTTTTCACTATACAGCTGATGGTCGTGAAATTTTATCCAGTACGGGTAGAGGGGTAGAGGAAGCGATTTGCGCTATATATGGCACAAAAATTTTAGAAAATCTAGTCCCAATCGATTACGTTGACGGGGAATACTCAATTCACGGTTATATTGGTAAAACTTCGTTTTTTAAGCCCAATAGGACATATCAAACTATTATAATTAATGATAGGTGGGTAGCAAACAGTATGGTGTCGGTTGCAATTTCGCAATGCTATGAATCTTATATGATGAAGCATTGCTTCCCATTTTGTGTAGTATATTTTAATCTTCCAAAATCACAAATTGATGTAAATGTTCATCCAAACAAGCTCGAAGTCCGTTTCCAAGAACCTAAAAATGTTTTTGGCTTTGTCTATCGTGCCATTTCTCAGGCAATTATGGATGATCTATCTAAAAAAACTCGCGAAGAAATAGAAATTTCATCAAATTCAGTATGCGAATTGGCAAATTCAAGGGAATATAAT
>CAVFEX010000100.1:0-3695 GCA_963621495.1 bacterium | reverse complement strand
TACGGCGCTAATTTTTGCGGTGGTATATTTTTGCGATTTTGGAGAGTTGCGCGCGTATCATTTTTTGGCATTTTTTCTGGGATTTTGGCTAATCAAAACTATTTTTAGAAACATCAACACAAAAATTCAGTTGTGTGATAAAATTAAATAAAGAAAAAAGCTTTTGCTTTTCTTGTCTTAGGAGATATAAAATGTACCAAAAATCGCACCTAATTTTATTTACAATTATTTTTTTATGCGTGAGTTTTTTTATTATTTCGTTGTATCAGTTCGGAGTGATAATATCAAAAAAAATCGCGCTAAAAAATGCGGAACACAATTTGACAAATGTTACAGAAGAGCTAAATTCTGCTCGTGAGACTCTTTATAAGGTGTCCAGTTCGGAATATCACGACTTGTATGCACGCAAAAAAGGTTACGCGACTGCAAATGAGCGGAGTTATGTGGCAAGTTAGCGTCTCTTTTTAAAAAGTATATTGTATAAAGTTGATTTTTTGCAAATTATATGTGTTTAATTTGAGTCGTGTTGTTTTACTTTTAGCAATTGTTCAATAATTTGCGCTTGGGAAATTAGAGCGTCGTGCAGTCTGTGAATTTGCGTTGATAGTACTCTAATTGAATTGTTATTTTCTTCAATCTGTTTTGAAATTCTAAGCAGTAGTTTGTTTGCCTCGGCGCTGTTCAAGATGTCCAGAATTTGTCCGCGGTCGTCTAATTTTTGATGTAAACTCTGCTTGTTCGCTTCGGCCAACACGCGTTGTAAATCTAATAGCGCCTCGGGCGAAAGCCTCACATAATTATCCATATTTTTAACCTCCGTTAGTTATATTTTATATAAAATTTGTGTATTTGTAAAATAAAATCACTAAAAAAAAGATTTTTTTGATTTGAATTCCTTTTTTGTCAACAAAATATATTTTTTAATGAATAAAGCAAAAAATACAGACTAATCCTAACAAAATAGTCTGTATTTTTCTAATTAATTTTAATTAAATTTTATGCATTGGTAAAACTAGGTAAAGGAAATCATTACCCTCGAGCGGTGTAATTGTGCAAGGATGAATTGAACTGCCGTACTTGATTTGCACAAATTCATCATTAATCACACGGAGTGCATCGGTAAAAAGTCTGCCATTAAATTCAATCCTGAGGTCCGCGCCATTATGTGTGGTCTGCAGATGTTCGGTAATATTGCCGAGTTCGCTCTCGCTATGAATAATCATATCCTTGCCATTGATGTCGAACTGCACTGTGAAATTCCTGTCCACCCGACTCAAAAGTCCAGCGCGCTCAATAGTGTCTAGCAGATGTCTGCGGTTAATATTGATAGTTGTGCTGAATTCGTTCGGCAAAATTTGGCGATATGATACATAATCGCTCTGTAGCCCCATCAAACGCGTCAATAAAATCGTGTCGCCCAGGGTAATTTGCAAATGATTTTTTTGCGTGCAAATTTTGATAGCGTCATCAGTATCAGGAAGCAAGCGTACAATCTCGAGCAAACATCTCGCGCTAACTACAATCCCAAACTCAGCGCTGTGGCTGATTGTTTTTTTACAAATCAGCGCCATACGCACGCCATCGAGCGCCACACCACGCATTTCCTCCTTGTCGACCTCAAGTAAAATTCCGCGAAGCATAGGTCGGCTATCGTCTTGTGCAACCGCAACGCTGGCTTTTGTAACCAAATCTTTAAAACTATCACTACGAATTTCCACGAATTCTGGCCTATCTAGAGTCTTGGGCTCAGGGAATTCATTGGCGTCTTGGCACTGAAAGTAGGCATTATTGTCGCCATATTTTACATCTAGCGTCTTGTCGCGCAAATTAAATTCTATCTGCTCACTACTAATTTTGCTAGCAAAATCAGCAAAAAACTTGGCAGGAATTACCGCCACACCAGGCACCTTGACATCAGCACTGATAACTTTTGTGATGGTCAACTCGAGGTCGGTACAAGTCAGAGTCAATTTTTCCTCTTCCGCCACCATTTTCACGCATTCTAGAATTGGATTGGTCGTACGAACTGCCGCCGCCTTGACAACTTTTAGCACTGCATCGGCTAGGTCCAAACCTTGACAACTAAATTTCATAAGCATACACCTCAACTGTTTAAAATTCGCATTTATTGTACCACACAAGTCAAAAAATTTCAAATACTTTGATACACTTTTTGCTCATTTAACATTTTTTGTAAAAAAATTTATGATTTTTGCAAATACTTATTTATTGGTGTAGAAAATTTTCGTAAATGACCGAAAAATCACTTTACATTTTATATGATTTTTTGGTAAAATTAATCAAAGGATTTTTTTGTTTGGAGGTAAAAAAATGAAATTTAAATCTAGTATCGGCGACGGCGCTTTTATCGGCTTGATGGTGCTGAGCCTTTTGACACTTTCGATGTACATTGTTTGGGTCATCACCACTCTTTGGTGGCCAGCAGTTGTTCTCTCTGTGGTGCTTTTGTTAGCGGTTTTGCCCGTGTATTTTGGCACGAATTATGTGCTCGACCGCGACAGTTTGATACTGCGTTGCGGATTTTTAAGTCGTAAAGTGCAGTATAGAGATATAATTTCAGTAACGGACGCGAACTGTCTCACTCCAAGTTACGCGCTGAGTTTTCGGAGAATTTGTCTCAGATATCTCAATGGCGACAAAATTAAAATCGCATATCTTAGCCCGAGCAACCGCGACGCGTTTCGCGATTCGCTTAATAATGCTATGCAAAAATCAGTCGCAACTCTCAAATCCCAGGGCGACTCAACCAGTATTAGCGCAATTGAGGCTGTCGAAGAGGCGAAAGAAAAAATCGCTCGCGAGCGCGAGTTGACACGTGCCGAAGAGCGCGCGATTAACGACAAAACTGCCTTTGAGAGAAACTTGATGCAAGAGAGTTTGGCAAAAGAAATTAAAAAATTGGACGAAATAATTGACGGCAATTTGGAGCCCGATAGTGTTGTTTTGTCGCAAGAGCAAGAGGACCTTATCGCGTCTCGCAGAAATGCTGAACGCAAACTTTTGGCAAAGGTTCGCAAACTCAAAGCAAAAAAAGAACGCGCAAAGGAAAGAGAATTAGCTCGCGAAAAACGCAAAGCGGAAGAGGCGGTTGCGCTAAGTAATGAAAAAGTAGTTTGGGAAAAACCTAAGAAAGAGCCAAAAACCAAGAAGACCGCAGACGATAAATTTGCGGATAAAGAGCGCGAAAAAGCTAAAAAAATTAAAGATAAAGAAAATAAAACTAAACAAAAATTAGAAAAAATCGAGCTAGAAAACGAACAAGACAAGTTTGAAACCACGCAAGTTTTTGTGGAGGAAAATAAGCAAAAACCAAAACCAAAAATCGAGAAAGTCAAGGCTGGAACAAAGGACAAAATGCCAGGCGACAAGACCCAAAAAGCAAAAATCGCCGAACGCAAAAAAGAGGCTCAAACAGAGTCAACCCCGAAACCTAAACTTACAAAAGAGGAAAAAATTAGCCAGAAAAAATTTGCAAAAGATGTAAAAATAGAGGCAAAGAGACTTAAAAAAGAAGCGCAAGCCGAAGCAAAAGCAGAGAAAAAATCTTCCGCTGAGCAATTAGCAAAACAAGCGGACAAGGCGAAATCAAAAAAGACAACCTCAAAAAACAAATAATAAAAAATAATTAAAAATAAATTTAAAATAATTAAAAACAAGGGCTGAACCTAATTAGG
>CAVFEX010000099.1:0-3718 GCA_963621495.1 bacterium | reverse complement strand
GTATAGCCCTTGGCAATTTTCGGGTATCGTAAATGTGATACTGTACTCATTATCACATTCGATAATATCTACATCATTAATCGCAACTTCCACCCCGCTAACCAAAACAGTATCCCCACTCGCGCAAGATTTTAGCGCATAATTAGACTCAATACTCCACTCGCTCTCTTCATGTAGCAAAGTCAACTTGATACTAACCTTATTGTCGTTTACACTAACCTCAGAATTAATTTCGGGCGAGACAATGTTCGTAGAGCAAGCAAACGCACACCCCTCAAGAGTCGAACTCTCATCGAATTTAATGTAACTAAGGCCTGATGAATTTAGCACCTCTTCTTCGTCCGTAATAGTAACATTAGGTACAAAAGTGTACGGAAAAGTTAGATGTAGCGCAATTAGTTTCGTGTCGACAAACTCGACCGATGTTATTTCCGCATAATCTTTTAGAGCGCCGTCAAAAGTGATATTGCTCGCGGAAATACTGCTCGAAAATGATACATTGCCCGCCTCGATATATACGATATCAGACAGCTTGTATGTGTCAATGTGGTCGTTGCGAACGATCGCACCATAAAAGTCAGTGTCTAGCACAACCCTTAGCGATTTATTAAAGGTTGTCGCGCTCTCCGCAATATCAATATACGCATAATCTGAGCCTGTCGGAGCCCCAGTGAGCGTCAAAACAGCAGTCTGCGAGAGAATATCTTCCCCGTCCTCGTCAACTGCGCTGTCGGTAGAAACAGACTTGACTGTCATATTTTTACTCGCTCCGCTCAGCACAAAATCGCTCGCCTTGATATCCTTGTTAAAGCACGCGTTTGTGAGCTCAATCTTAATTTGCTGTTCCGTGGTGTTGTCTAAAATTGTATCTTCCGAACTAGCTGTCGCTGGAGTAATACGGACATCAATTTTGACCGTCTTGTTTTTTACAATTCCCGCACCCGAAATCGTCCCGCATTCCCCCGTAGACAGCGAACCTGTCAAAGCTACATCAATGCAGGAATTGGTCGCATTGTATATAATGCTAGCAATTTGCATATCAGAAAACGCACTGCCGAGCGTAAACTTGGTTAGGTCTGCAAAACTCGTCTCTAATTCATAATCGTCCATTGCTCTAATCGAAAACGACCCGTAATTCCCAAACGAAGCATTATACTCGACAGAACAATACGCATAAGCAGTATCGGTTTTGTCATCATCATTTGATTCGCCACACCCCGCAAACATCAGCATTGGCACAGTCAGACAAAACATAAATATCAAAAATAACTTATTTTTTATGATTTTTCCCATATCTTTACCTACTAATTTATTTTACCAAACTTTACCAAGTTTTGACACGTTTTCTAGATAAGCTTTTGTACGCAGAGTATGATAAATCATCATGGACGGAACATCTTTTTCCCCTCGCGAATCAAAAGTTTTTTTATAAGACCCTAGCAACACACCATCGTTAGAAACAAACGCCAAGTACTTAAAGTCCGCGTTAGTTGTTATCACTACGCGTGGTTGAATAACACTACGTGCACTAAATCTTAAATCGGCTGCACTATATACGGCGCAATTTTTATTACCGAGATTATCGTAATAATCAATACCAAATTGCCAACTATAACCAAATATTATATTACCGTATTTGGTGTAATTTTGCTTGCGATATAGTCCATTTACATCCCAATCATCACTGGAAAATCCTATGTCTTTTAAAAATTCCGCCATAGTATAACTATCGGCTTTTTTGTAATTTGTCTTGTAGTTTTTGTAGTCTTGTAAAATTAATGCCAAGAAACTGTCATTATCAAGAGTTTCCATAACTAAACCCGCTCCGCCAACATTTTTTGAAAGCGCATAATAACCTGCGTACGTAAAGTAATTTTGATAATTTGAATTAGGTTTAACACTGCCCACAAACAACTGTTTTGACACTGTTTTGCCCGAAGCGTAATGCAGTGTGGAATTCGATTCTGTGCTATTAGCCTTAGCCTCGTCTAGCACCCTAAGCTCTTCCTTGAGATATGCTGTCGCTAAGTCAGTTTTTTCCTTAAAAGTTTTCCACCTGGTAGCCAAAATCGCCAATTGAGACGGATTTTCTTTATTAATTTCAGCCTCATAAGTGTGCTGGAACGTATAGAGAGTAATCCCTTCCATTAATGAGGCCATCACATATCCCAAAAACTCCTCTTTTGGCTGATAAGACTGCATTTCAAAAGCCCACAAATGCTCGTACGTAGCAAAGTAATGCTCCATAAGTGTCTTGTTCAGTGTGTGGCTCGGTTGTACAATTTTTTCCATTAATGTGGTCAACTGCAGATACAAACTACCCGTAGATGTACCGTTACCAAAGACGATATTTTTAAGATTTTTCTCGTAAAACTGTTTTTCCTCGGCTAACCCCGCCTCTTGAGTCAGAGTGCCGTCTTTTTCACGCGTAACAATGCTATCATACCCCGCATATAGTGGCCCCACGGTCGTCGTAAAAGTATCTACAACATTAAAAAACGAATCTAGCGTATTGCGAGAATCGCGCTTTTTCGCGTCCGCATTTTGCTCATTTAGAGTATTGATAATACCTTTTAATTCTTGTTGAACGGCTTTTACGCGTTCGTTTACCAAATTGACTTGTTCAATTAATTTATCATTATTGTCCTTGCTAGTAAAATAACTAATAACCGAGGAACATACGAACCCCGCGACGCTAGGCAAGTTGTCAGTAATAATAGAAGCACTATCGCCACGCAAAAGGTCCAACACCCCTAAGTACCATGCTTTTTCTGCCACAGCAGACGCTGGTTGCTCCGCTTTTCTCCCGCTGGTTCCTACGGCAAAAAACACTAACTGAAAAACAAGCAGAACGGACACAATCACTAATATAATCTGTGTAAAACTTTTTTGTTTTATCATATTTTAACTCCCTGTTACACTAAATCGTATTCCGCAATTCCGTTACCAATTGTAACATACAGTTCTTTATTAAATGTAGTAACATTGGCATTAATTTTTGCTACCGGATAATTATATGTTTGCCCATTGTATTCGTAAGGTGTAAAACCCGAAACCTCAATCCTAAGTTTACCATCAACGGTAACACTCACACTGACGGTAGAATTATCGTCTGGCACTATAATATTGGTCGTGTTTACATTTGCTGTGATGAAATTACCGTATGGCAAAGAAAATTCACTAACATAAGTTTTGCTTACCGAACTAGAAGAACTATTGCTAGTATTGCACCACATCTTAGGGTGGTAATTTACTCTTAAATAAACACTCCCCGCTATCCCGTTTTTAATTGCCTTGCGTGAAATTGCAATCTTACCAATAGAACTAGTGTCATCAGAATCTTTTGGCTCGCTCGCCTTCACTTTACCGCTAAAAGTTACCTTAATTTCATTTTCGCTAATGTACTCGACACTCATAACAGTCTTGCCCGCTAGAGGCCCCGAGACTGTTACATCGCTCTTTGTAATTGTTTCTAAAAATGTCGATGTTTTGCTACCATACTCACTCGGCGTGATAGAAATAGTCTGTTCGCCGTCAAAATAAATATCACTGCTTGCGGAAAAAGCGTTTTCCGAGCCAAAATCGTCGTCATCAAAACACCCCGCAAACAAAACACTCGCCAACGCAAAAATTACTAACATAATTGCAGGCGCAAAAATTTTTTTCTTGGTCATATAGTTCCCCTTTATTTTTATTAATATTTTATGCTGCCTAGGAT
>CAVFEX010000098.1:3176-3725 GCA_963621495.1 bacterium | reverse complement strand
CAAATAGCCCTAACACGCCCAAACAAATCATATTAATACTAAAAAACAAACTCTTCTTTTTCATATGTTTTCCCATCCTAACTTTATTATATCATATTGTGTCGAAATTTAAAAATAATTTTACTAATTTGGTAAAATTTTTATATTATGACAGACTGTGTCATAAATTTATAATTATACTAGGAACAGTTGTTCTATAAAAGCCAGAAAAAGCATCATTTTTGAATTTTTTCCGACAATAATGTAAAAATTTACAAAAATTTTCAAAAAAGATGTCTCAAGGTATTGACAACTCAAAAATCATATAATATATTTGTTGTCGAAAAAGGCAAGAACTTTTTTGAAAAACAAAAAATTGGGGGAAAAAATGAGAAAATTGGTATGGTCAAAAACTTTGTTGGAATCTTACAAATATGTGTCAAGAATAATAAAAAGTATTGACAGACTAGTGGTTGATAGTAGCGTAAAAAGTTACACAATTGGCTGGGGAGAGTTATCGACGCCAGAGCAAATGGAGCAGATTATTGATTTGATAGAGCGTAAAAAGAG
>CAVFEX010000098.1:0-3166 GCA_963621495.1 bacterium | reverse complement strand
CAATCAGTCAAGCTTATGATAGAGGAAGCGCTTAAAAATATTGACAGAAAATCAGCTAAAATTTTGGTGCAACATTTTATTGACAAAGTCGATACAGGCAAAATTGCGGCAGAGTGCGAACTCAACAAAAGGACTATGACGCGTCGGATAAACAAGATGCAAATTGAGATGATGGACAAGATGCGCGACCTAGGATTTGGAATCAAAAAAATAGAATTACTGCTAGGAAATGAAGGATGGATTGTGGGGATTTTTAATAAAAATGCCAAGAAATTTACAGGAGAAAATCGAGTTGAACCCTTGATGCTACCTCAGATGAGCGGGGTGGAAAAATTATTATTACGCTGTTGTAAATAGAAAAAGTTTTGTAGCATTATGAAATCTAAAACTGGATTGCATAGTACTGCATAGTACTTGCATAGTACCTGCATAGTATTGAAAATTTGCGTAATTTTTGCGGTTTTTAGTGCAAAATAACCCAATTTTATCAAAAATCAAAATCAGACGAATTGTTTTTATCCGACAGTGAGAGCTGATTTAGAGACTTAATTTGACGCCTTGCTTCTCTAGTTTTAGAGCGTCGTGGACGCAGTATTACTAACAGAATTATAACGGCAGGTATGCTGAGCAGTAATATGAGTAGTAGGTTGTTGGTATTGCTTAGTTCGGGTGCAAATATTGTGGTGCTAGCCGTGATAGTGGGGTCAAGTTGTACAGTCTCAGTGTTTTCGACAAAAGCGCTGAGATTTGTGGAAATAGAGGAATGAACATAACCTGTAATTGACTGCGAATCACTACTTGCGAATTTACATAGGTACCAAATTCCAGTGTCAGAAGAGTCGATTTTTTGCCCTGCGACAGAGCCTACTAGTGATATGCTTTTTGTGCCATATGGAATGCTCGCTAGATAAGTTGACTCCGTATTAGGTCTAGACCAAATTGTCGCATCACAGGTTTTTATGATGTCAAAATTTTGTAGGTTATATGGCGTGCTTGGTGTGGAATATACGGGTGTCAAATTTTCTAACAATACAGCTCCTCTGACCCCAAAGTAAGTTACTAATAAATAATTAGAGTCGAGAACACTAATGGGTTCAACAAAATAACTGTTGGGCAATTGGCAAACAATGTCGCTCGTTATTTGATTACTTTCTTCTACGCGATACAATTGAGTGTTTTCTGATGTGATTTTGTAAAAAATTGGCTCAGTTGTTCCGGCTAAAGCGTGGGTCGAACTCAACATAAAATTGACCCCTAAAATGTATAAAAATACAGCAAAAATGTATAAATATTTACGCATTTAATATCTCCTACAACAATAATAGCAAAACAATAATTGAAAACTATATGCAATTATTGTTTTTTTTACAAATTTTATACTATATACAATCGAATTTTATAAATAAAAAAAGAAAGGTGATTTTGTGAATCTACGAAGTGCGATTTATAACTTGGAAAAAATCAATGCAGAGATAGAGCGCCGAAAGCGTAACGACAAATTGTCTACCTATAATGTAGGCAAAAAGGTACATCTCAAGCAATTGGCTTTTCATAAATGTAAAAAGCGAAATCGTTGGGTTTTTGGAGGAAATCGTAGCGGAAAATCGCAATGCGGGGCTGTCGAGGTGGTGTGGCTTGCTAGAGGGAATCACCCATACAAAGAAAATAAATCTAGCACTGATGGTTGGGTTGTCTCTGTTAGTCAGCAGGTCCAACGCGATGTGGCTCAACAAAAAATCATGTATTATCTCAATCCCGATTGGATTGTTGATATCGTGATGCAGACGGGAAGAAAAGACTCTGCTTGTAGCGGGGTAATTGACTATATTTTGGTACAAAACATTAATGGAGGGGTTAGCAAAATTGGATTCAAAACTTGCGATCAGGGGCGTGAAAAATTTCAAGGAACGAGCCTTGATTATGTTTGGTTTGATGAAGAACCGCCTTTTGATATCTATTTGGAATGCAGAATGCGTGTTTTGGATCGTGTAGGGGAAATTTTTGGTACGATGACTCCACTCAAGGGACTGACTTGGGTTTATAATCACATTTATTTGAATGAAAATAATGACCCTGAGATTTGGTATGAAGAAATTGAATGGGCGGATAATCCGTTTTTGGACCAAAATGAAATTGATACAATGTCGCAAATTTTATCTCCTGATGATTTGGAAAGTCGGCGATATGGTAAATTTGGCAGTTATGGGGGGTTAGTTTATAGTGAATTTCAAGAATCGGTAAATGTAATTGAGCCATTTAATGTGCCGAAAGAATGGTATGACAAAATTAGTATTGACCCAGGGTTACATAATCCCTTAAGTTGTCATTGGTATGCTGTAGATTATGACGGGAACGTGTATGTCATTGCGGAACATTATGAGGCGGGGCAAACATTGGAGTACCATGCGGGCAAAATCATAGAAAAATGCGAAAATTTGGGGTGGAAACGCGGTTTTAATGGCAAATTTGAGTGCTTGATTGATTCAGCTGCCAATCAAAAGACACTGTCTGGCACAAAAAGTGTGGCTGAATTGTTCTTGGATTATGGAATAAATGTAAATACTTCAGTCAATAAGGACCTTTTGTCGGGTATTTCACGTGTAAAAAGTTATTTTTGTAATGTAAATCACGAATCAAAGCTGTTTATTTTTAAAAATTGTGTGAATATGATTCGCGAAATTAAGGGGTATTGGTGGGGAAACAATGATGCACCTATCAAAAAAGATGACCATGCTATGGACGATTTACGATATTATATTATGTCCCGCCCAGAAAATGCACTAGTTTTGGAGAATCCGCCCAATGCGATACAGTTACATAAGCAAAAATTAATAAAAAAGATACAAAAACAAAATTTACATAGGGGGTGGTACGGTGATTGATGAAAAAGATGCGGAAAAACTAGAAAAATCTTTGTTTAAAAAGGCGATTGGTTATAGCGTCGATGAGATTGTAGAGGAATATGCAAATGGCGAAAATGATGAAAATTTACGATTAATCAAGAGAAAAATCACAAAAAAACATATTCCGCCCGATATTTCGGCAGCTAAAACGCTCTTGGATACGGTTGATGCCCGCTTTGATGATCTAAAATCCTTGAGTGATGAAGAATTAATGAAAAAACGAGACGAATTATTAAAAATCATCTCACAAGGAGGTAGTGGAT
>CAVFEX010000097.1:0-3851 GCA_963621495.1 bacterium | reverse complement strand
ATCGTAGAGTTATCAACCGTAACAATCGACTCAAAAAACTTATCGAACTTGCTGCTCCTGATGTGATTATTAGGAATGAAAAGCGTATGCTCCAGGAAGCTGTTGATGCGCTCATCGACAATGGTAAGCGTGGTAAGCCTGTATTGGGCGCAAAGCAGAGGGAATTAAAATCTTTGACTGCTATGATTAGAGGTAAGCAAGGTCGTTTCCGTCAGAATTTGTTGGGTAAGCGTGTAGACTATTCAGGTCGTTCTGTTATCGTGGTTGGTCCCGAATTAAAACTCTATCAGTGCGGTGTGCCAAAAGAGATGGCACTTGAGTTATTCAAGCCATTTGTTATGCGTAAACTTGTTGAGTTGAACTTTACTCAAAATGTTAAGAGTGCTAAGAAAATGGTGGAGAGTGAACGTCCTGAGGTTTGGGATATTCTAGAAGAAGTTATCAAAGACCACCCAGTAATTCTCGATCGTGCACCTACTTTGCACCGTTTGTCATTGCAGGCTTTTGAGCCAATATTGGTTGAGGGTAGAGCGATAAAACTTCATCCACTAGTTTGCCAAGGTTACAACGCGGACTTTGATGGAGATACGATGGCTATTCACGTTCCACTTTCTATTGAGGCGCGTACCGAAGCTAGAGTTTTGATGCTAGCTAGCAACAATATTTTGAAACCTGCATCGGGGTTACCAGTTGTAGAGCCACAACAGGATATTATTCTAGGTATCTATTATATGACTATTGAAAATCCTGAAGAAAAGGGTGCTGGCACTATTTTTACTAGCGAAGAAGAGGCCATTATGGCTTATCATGATGGGTTTGTCCATGTTGAGGCTCCTATTCAGGTTAGGCGTACTGCTACTGTTGATGGAGTAAAAGTAACGGGCAGGGTCGCTACTACAGTAGGTAGGATTTTGTTTAACCGTTGTATTCCTCAATGTATCGGAATTGTAGAACGCAAGGAGCCAAAAGATTACCTTGAATATGAGGTCAACTACACAGTTACAAAGGGCAAGATGGCAGAAATAGTTGCACAGACATATTTTGCGCTGGGTACTACTGAGACCGCAAAAATGCTAGACAAAGTAAAAGCTTTTGGTTACAAATATTCGACTTTGAGTTCTATTACTATCAATGTATATGATATGTTGATACCTGAAAACAAGCAAAAAATTATCGAAGAGCATCAAGCGCTCGCTCGTCAAAATGAGAAATTGTATGCTCGTGGCTTGATTACTCGAGATGAAAAAGTAAACAAAAATATCGAGCTTTGGAACGAGGCAACTACACAAGTTAGAGACCTTGTAGTAGGTAATTTGGGCACATTTAACTGTCTTAAGATGATTGTAGCGTCAAAAGCGCGTGGTAATGATGACCAGGTTAAGCAGTTGTGTGGTATTCGTGGTATTATGGCTACAACTTCGGGTAGTAAAATTGATGTACCTGTATTGTCGTGTTTCCGTGATGGGTTGAGCCCAATAGAATACTTTATTTCTGCACGTGGTGGTCGTAAAGGTTTGGCTGATACGGCGCTACACACTGCAGATGCAGGTTATTTGACTCGTAGACTCGTAGATATTGCTCACGGGGTAGTTGTTACCGAAGAGGACTGTTTCGCTTCGTTGGGCGAATCTGCAAAAGGTATCAAGGTTAGTGATCTTAAAAATGGCGATCACGTTATTGAGACTTTGGAAGGCAGAATCAAAGGCCGTGTGGTTGTTGATAATGTGATTGACCCTAACACTGGCGAAGTGATTATTAAGGCAAATGAGATGGTTACACCAGAAATTGCGCAAAAAATTGTTTCCGCTGGTATTACCGAAGTTACTATTAGGACTTTGCTAACATGTAAATGCAAACATGGTGTTTGTGCAAAATGTTATGGTCGTGATATGGTCAGCACTGGAATGGTCGAAGTTGGCGAGGCTGTCGGAATAATTGCTGCCCAGTCTATTGGTGAGCCTGGTACACAGTTGACTATGCGTACTTTCCACACTGGTGGTGTCGCATCGGTTAAGGATATTACTCAAGGTTTGCCTAGAGTTGAGGAGCTGTTTGAGACTCGTCGACCAAATGATGCTGCTATTGTTAGTGAGGTCGGTGGTAAGGTTCACATCTATGATGTTAGCAACAGAAAATGTGTCCAAGTTCACACACCTAATGGCGATGCTGAATATTTACTACCTGCCAAGAGTATTATTGCAGTAGTGGAAGGTCAGGAAATTGAGCCGGGTACACCTCTCACGGAAGGGAGTATATTCCCGCAAGATATTTTGCGCACTCGTGGTGTAAAAGACGCTCAAGAGTATCTTCTAAAAGAAGTTTTGGCTGTATATAAATCTCAGAGCGTGCCTTTGGATTCAAAGCATATTGAGATTATTGTTAGACAGATGATTCGTAGCGTAAGGGTAGAAAACAGTGGGGACACTGACCTAATTCCTGGCGACATCTTGGATATCAACGATCTGGAGAATATTAACCTCAAGACCATTATGGCGGGTAAGACTCCAGCTAGCGCTAGGAGAATTTTGCAAGGTTTGACAAAAGCCAGTCTTTCTACTAGCAGTTTCTTGTCTGCTGCATCATTCCAGGAGTCTAGTAGAGTTTTGACCGATGCTGCTATCAAGGGTAAAGTTGACCACCTTGTAGGGCTCAAGGAGAATGTTATTATTGGTAAATTGATTCCTGCTGGTACTGGTCTCAAGATTTATAATAATGTTAATCCGACCGTTTATAATGAGGTTCAGCAAGAAATAGCTAATTCAATCGAAACTGCTACGCACGAGCACAAGAAAATTCGTGTGCACCCAGATGACGGTTTGCTAGGTAGCGACTTAGACTCATTTGATTTGGGTTAAGATAAAATATCTCTTAAAAATAAGAGATATTTTTTTAATTTATGTTGAAATGTTTGCGGATTTTGTATTTTTATGCTATTATAAATGTAGATATGCTGTTTGTCATATTTTTTCGTGTTAAATTGCTATATAGGAGGATTAATAATGTTTGTCCTTTCTCGGAATTTGGGTAAATCAATTTTAGTTACACTGAGCTCGCTGATTTTACTAGTGGTGTTTCTTGCCTGTGTTAGCACTTCTTTTCAGCAACCGACGATTGCAGTGAGTAAAAATGCGCAGTATTATAGCCAATTAGATGTAAGCGCACAGAAATTTTACGTGGCTCTACAAGAAATGTACAACAACGGTTCGCTTAGGCTAGGCAATTTTGAATATGATTTGATTGATAAAGATGTAGTTTCGGCAGAACAGGCGCGCAAGTACGCAGAAGGCGATAATAGTCTTATTCGCAGTTTTGAAATGGCAAAGAGTGCTTTTATTATGGATTACAATGTTTTTTATGTTGATTTTTCCAAAATGGGGCTGAGTATTGGTTTGCGCGAGAATAAGTATGTGGCGACTTTGGGTACGGGCAGGAATAAGGATTATTATTCTGCGAATTTTGATAGCGAGAGTTCTATAATTTCTGCTGTTAATGATTATCAAGAGAAGCTGCAAAGCTTGGTTGATTCGGTTAAATCAGCAGGAGCTAATAATGCAGAAAAAATTGCTTTAGTCAATACAGCTATAGCCCAAGATGTGTCTTTTGGCTATGGAATTAGTGCGAGTAGCACTACTCTAGATATAGCTAGTCTAACTACTACTAACTATGGGGCGCTGTGTAATAATGTTGCAGTTTACGAGGGATTTGCTAGACTCTTTAGAGATGTTTTAAATAAATTAGAGATTGAAAATATACTCGTCAACGGCTTTGTGTTGAATAATGATGAGAATTTTGTCCCCGCAATGTGGAATTATGTTAAAATTGATGGCACTTGGTACGGGGTGGATGTAGGT
>CAVFEX010000096.1:0-3860 GCA_963621495.1 bacterium | reverse complement strand
ATGCCTGCTAATATCGACTAGAAATTATATAGGGAATTTGCATAACAAGAGAGTGCTCTATTAAAGCAAACCGCCTCAAGTTATTTAAATTTTTTGTTCACTCTAATAGAGCACTCAAAAAATCATTGTGTCAGCTGATATAATTATGATTAGTTCTTGTCATCAAATTCAAACTCGTCATCCTCATCATCATAGTCATCTTCCAGTTCATCATCAAATTCGTCGTCAAAATCTTCTTCATCATAATCGTCGTCTTCATCATCTTCATCATAATCATCTTCATCGCCAAAATCTTCATCATCAAAGTTGAAATCATCTTCGAAATCATCTTTGTATTCCTCTTCTTCAACTTCTTCATTTTCCTCTTCATCAAGTTCGTCGCTGAAATCCACATCTTCATCAAGAGGAATTCCTATATCCAAGTCCTCCAAACCTGCTAAAGCAGCCGAATCATTTTCAACATCAATGGTATTAACCATTTCGCCTAATCCATCTTCTTCGGTTTCAATATCTGCATCTTCGTCATCATCGTTCCAGTCGGAAGATGAACCAACATCCTCCTCATCGTCGCAGATTTTTTTATCTTTTTCTTGCTCCTTACGACAAGCCTCACACATTACCTCATCCTCGTTTATGTAGTTAGTCTTGCATATTGGACAAATATCCAAATCAAATGCCATATCCAAATCCAAATCTTTTTCATCTGAAAAAGCCGCGTCCATCTCTTTTTTACAAACACTACACAGTTTATCTTCACTATTTATATAATTGAGCTCGCAACGCGGACAACGAATAAATTTACTACCTGTTTCCAAAATAATCTCCTATAAATCATACTTTATTTGCTCTCACAAATTTGTACTATTATATAGATTTTTTAACAAAAAGTAAACTAAATTTACGCATTTTTTTAAAATTTTTTTAACAACCCTCAATAATCATTTTATCGGCTACCAGAGCAATAAATTCCCCGTTGGTTGGTTTCTCGTTACTATCATAAACTTTTAACCCAAAAACATCATTAATGTTCTCTATTTTACCTCTATTCCACGCAACCTCGATGGCGTGCCTTATCGCTCTTTCTACTTTGCTAGCACTCGTATCAAACTTGATAGCAATATTAGGATAAAGCTTCTTGGTTATGCTATTAACGATTTCAGGCTCGCTCACTGCCATTTTAATTGCCTCTCGCAGGAATTGATAACCCTTGATATGTGCAGGAATTCCGACCGTAATAAAAATATTACTAATCTTCTCATCTAATGTGTGATCTCTACGAAAATCATTGGCACGACCGAACAACACTTTATCAACATCGCTCTGCGCTGAATTGGTTTTATCAGGCTCCGCTATTACTGTTTTGATTCTTTCCTTTAATGTAACCACTTGATACGGCTTTACAATATAATCACTTGCACCCAACGACACTGCCCTCTGCACGAAATTCTGATTAGTTAGTGCGGTTGTAATAATAACTTTGGGCGCGTGCTCTAGCGATTTAATTTCGCCTAACACAGCAAAGCCATCTTTTTGGGGTAACACTAAGTCGAGTAGCACAACATCGGGCTTTGTGTGTTCGATTTGCTCATAAGCGTTTTCACTATTACCATCAAAATGTACAATCTCAAAGTTCTTGTCATTTTCAAAGTGTTCCTTTACTACATCTTTTGTCTGTTGACTATCGTCAATAATTGCCAATTTAATTGTCTGCATAATACTCTCCTAAAAAACATTTAATTTCAAAATAATGCGAGAAGTGTTTTCTTCGCCCTATTTGTATAAAAATTATAAAGCGATCGACAGAATTTTTCAATTATTCACAATGTTAAAAAATTACATTTTTTGTCCAAATTCGAAATTCATTGTCAACAAAAGCCGATTTGACAAAAAACGCGCAAGTTTCTTGCCTCATGTATATTTGGTAGAAATTAGCAAAAAATAAGTTAAAAGGAGTAATTATGTTTAGTTTGGTATCATTTCTAATTGTCTGTGCTGGCGGAATTAACTGGTTGTGCATCGGTCTTTTTCAGTTTGATATAATAGCAGGAATTTTCGGTAGCCAAGCTAATTTTATGAGCAGATTTTTGTATATGGTCATAGGTTTAGCTTCTTTATGCAGTTTAATAGCACTTCCAATACAAAAAGGCAAAGTATATGAGCCGAAATCATCTCAGCAAGACCCGCAATCCAAGAAAGAACAGCAACAATCCACCACATCTTCTACTACTCCAACCTCAAAACAAACTAATAAAAGCGCTCAATTTAAAACATCAAACAAAAAAGCATAACTTTTAGTTAAGCTTTTTTAAAAACTATTTTTAGTATTACAAATAAATTCTAAATTAAGTCAATGCATATGATTAGAAATCTTGTATGCAAAAAACTAATATAACTATTTTTAATTTTAAATATCTAGGCTACGGTGCTCAAGTTTTTCACGCTTTTTATTTTTGACGGCGACAACTATACAAAGAATTATCAGTGCTAACACAACAATAGCGCTAATCCCTATAGAAATCCACATCCCAATATTTACACCTGGCGATACATATTGGTGGCTAAGATTGGACTTGTTTAAGTTCACGAGCCCAATGTTTGCCTCGTTATTTGAAACAGCACTTGCTACAAAACATACATCGAGCACATTGCTACTATATAAATCATTATAAGAAATGATTATTGCATTGTCTTGTGCCTCTCGCTCAACTCCGTTTATCAAGCAGTAATCAAATTTGTAATCTACATTAGGAGTAAATTCCAAAATAACACTCTCATCTAATTTTAACGAAATAATATCGTTACGCGACAATAAACCGTTGATTTTTGCTGAAACTACACCATTTTGTGTAATGTTGTTGATATACAAAACCCTATCCAAAGTCGACACAGACTTTGGATTACAAGCCAACAATACTAGGGCCCCCATTTTATTTGTCTCAATAACAAGACGCCCGTCTTGCTGATAACATGTCTGCTCACTAATTGATTCAAAGTCCAGCTCGTCTGAAGCATTGTATGAACAAACAAACGCTTTGTAAACAACATTTTGTGTAATCAGTCCCGTCTCAAGTTTTAACATCTTGCCATTCATAGAATTTACAACACCACAGCATAAGTTCAATTTTATGTCATAACCTAGGCTTGAGCCATCTATAAGATCAAGATTGGAATTGTTAGATGTAATTTTTGTAATAATCTGATCTCTCAAATCAGTAGGAAGAGTGCTACTCACGAAACTTAATTGATTTAAAAGCGCATTATTCGCCCATTGAAGATTCCCATCATTATCTATATAATTCCAGCTACTGAGATCGAGATTGTTATTTTTATTCAAAACAAGAGAACTCGAATTTGTAATTTGTTGTGTCATCGAAGACAAATTAATGTTAAATTTTTGGAAATCAAAAGACACCGAATTAGGAACTTTACCACACCTCTGCCCCTTGATATTCTCTAACTCAAACATATATGTTTGATAATTATCGCAAAATAGCCCACTAGCAGTAAAATTAAATGCTACCTCGCGCGAATTCGTGGTCTCGTTCCAAATAATATTCGATATTGTGCCAGTAGATGTTCCATGCTCTGGAGTAACTTTAATCGAAATTTTCTCGCTATCTACTACTAGTGTTAGCGGTTCATCAAACTCGAAGATTATAGTGTATGTCTTGTCTGCGTCTAATATTTCAGCATTTGAAGGTGTAACCTTAATGGCTGTTGGACCAGAATTGACTTTACTATTAACAATTTCCGAACTCGTAGATACAAAATTTGTAGTTTCTAAAACACCAAAAGAACCCGATTCGTCGTCTGGCTCAGCATTTAGTACTGCAATCTGCACATAATATACACTATCAGAC
>CAVFEX010000095.1:0-3867 GCA_963621495.1 bacterium | reverse complement strand
GTTATATTAGCTCTGGTGTCTGTCGCGATGACTTTTATGGTGGATAAAATTGCGACTGATTACAATCTCGAGCGCGGAATTGCAGGGGCATTGTTTTTAGGTATTGCTACGAGTTTGCCTGAAATTGTGTCTACTTTCTCCCTAATGAGGCTGGGTAACTTTGACGCGGGATATGGTAATATGATCGGTTCTTGCTTATTCAATTTCGGTATTCTCGCTCTTGCTGACATTTTCTATTTTGGCGGTACAGTATTCTCGAGTAATATTACAAATATTATTATGGGCGCTTGCTTGCTCGCTTCTACTGTGTTCTTGCTCGCATTTACTTTTGTGCGGAATTCTCATCAAAAGTTTAAATATTCACTCACAATACAAATTATCACAGGGGCGCTAATTCTCGCTAGCTATGTTACATTTTTGATTTTGACTGTGTGATAGCTGATAAAAAAGTTGGTTTTTTGACATAAAAATTTTACTACAGTCGTGTCTTAAAAGCGACTTTTTTGTTTTTTGCCAAAGGTATTATAAAAAAGTCAAGATTTTTTTGTAAAAATGTCAAAAATACCTTGACAAAAATTATAAAACTTGCTAAAATGTGTTTGTTACAAATGATTTTGTAGCGTTTTTCTATCCGTTATGGCAATTTGTCTAATTTTTTGGCGACTTGCTGGTCTTTGGGATAGTACGATGGCGCAACTTATGTGCTGTCTATAAACTTTTACAAAATCCAGTCAAATCTGGTCGTGGGAGCATTTACACAAGGTGTGCTGTAAAAATCTCAGAAGGGTCTTGGATATCTCGATATGTATTGTTGACTATTCCATCAACTTTATCAAAGTATTGGGCTAACCAAATCAAATCAATAGAATTAGGGTTGAAACTATTGATAAATTTTATAAGGAGGGTAATTATGCCTACGATAAACCAGTTGGTCAAGAGTGGTCGCAAACAACACAAGAGAAAATCAAAATCTCCACTATTGCAATCTTGCCCGCAAAAGCGCGGTGTTTGCTACGTTGTTACTACTACTACACCGAAAAAGCCTAACTCAGCATTGCGTAAAGTTGCCAAAGTGCGTTTGAGTAATGGTAGTGAGAGTACTATGTACATTCCGGGCGAAGGACACAACCTTCAAGAACACTCGGTCGTGCTAGTTCGTGGCGGTCGTGTTAAGGACCTTATCGGTGTGCGTTATCACATCATTCGTGGTGTTTTGGATACTGCCGGCACCGCAAAGCGTAATCAAGGTCGTAGTAAATACGGTACTAAAAAAGCCAAGTAGTTTAATTAACAGTTTATAAAAATTTATAAAAGGAGATAATTTTATGTCAAGACGTAATTCTGCACCAGTGCGCAGTGTGTTGCCAGACCCAATTTACGACAGCATCGTTGTGAGAAAACTTATCAACCAAGTTATGCTCGACGGCAAATTGAGTATTGCTGAGAGATTGGTATATGATGCTATGAATGTTTTAGCAGAAAAGACTAACGAACCTGCTCTTGATGCCTTAACCAAGGCTTTGGAAAATGTTTCGCCAATAGTTGAGACTCGTCCTCGTAAGATTGGTGGTGCTACATATCAGGTTCCTACCGAAGTTCGTCCAGCACGCAAACAAACATTAGCTATCCGCTGGATTGTGCTGTATGCCAAAAAGCGTGGCGAGCGTGGTATGGAGCACAAGTTGGCGGGCGAGCTATTCGATGCTTATAACGGCACAGGTGGCGCAGTCAAGAAAAAGGACGAAGTCCACCGTATGGCTGAAGCCAACAAAGCATTTGCTCACTTTAAGTGGGGCAATTAATCAAAAAAGGAGTTTTTTTAGAATATGGCAAGAACTACACCGTTGGAAGATGTTCGCAATATCGGTATTATGGCGCATATTGATGCTGGTAAGACTACCACCACAGAGCGTATTCTATACTTTACTGGTATTACGCACAAGCTAGGTGAGGTACACGAAGGTCAGGCTACTATGGACTGGATGGTCCAAGAGCGTGAGCGTGGTATTACCATCACTAGTGCTGCTACTACCGCATATTGGAAGAATCATCAGATCAACATTATCGACACCCCGGGGCACGTGGACTTTACTATTGAGGTTGAGCGTAGTCTCAAGGTGCTAGATGGCTCGGTAGCAGTATTTTGCGCTCGTGGTGGCGTACAGCCCCAGAGTGAAACTGTATGGAAACAAGCCAACAAGTATGGTGTCCCTCGTATCGCTTATGTCAACAAGATGGATATGAATGGTGCTGACTTTTTTAGAGTAATACAGATGATGAAAGACCGTCTGCATGCTAATGCTGTTCCAATTCAATTACCTATCGGACACGCTGACGAATTCAAGGGTGTCATCGATTTGGTTACGATGCAGGCTACCGTTTATAATGATGATGAAGGTAAGGATATGTCTGTTATAGATATACCTAGTGAATACCTTGATCAAGCCAAAAAATATCGTGCTGAACTTATTGAGCACGTGGCTGAAATGGACGACGATTTGCTCGAGAAATTCTTCGCTGGAGAGGAATTTACCGAGGAAGAAATCAAAATGGGTATCCGCAAAGGTGTACTATCTTTGCGTATGAACCCAGTACTTTGTGGTACCAGTTATAAGAACAAAGGTATCCAAAAATTGCTAGATGCAATTGTTGACTATATGCCTAGTCCGCTAGATATTCCTGCTATCAAGGGTGTACTCCCTAATGGGGAGGAGAGCGTGCGTCATCCTAGCGATGATGAGCCGTTTAGTGCTCTGGCATTTAAGGTCGCAACTGACCCTTATGGCAAGCTTACGTATTTCCGTGTATACAGTGGTACACTGGAGAGCGGTAGTTACGTGCTCAATGCTACAAAGGGTAAGAAAGAGCGCGTAGCTCGCCTCATTCGTATGCACTCTAATGAGCGCACTGAGATCAACGAGGTTCGCACGGGCGATATCGCTGCAATTGTGGGTCTAAAAGACACTACTACAGGTGATACGCTTTGTGATGAGAACAAGCCTATCATTTTGGAAAGTATCAACTTCCCAGACCCAGTTATCAAGATAGCTATTGAGCCCAAGACCAAGGCTGGGCAAGAGAAACTGGTCGCTGCTCTGCTAAAATTTGTAGAGGAGGACCCTAGTTTCAAGACATACACCGACCAGGAGACAGGTCAGACAATTATCGCAGGTATGGGTGAGTTACACCTAGATATTTACTGCGATAGACTAAAACGCGAGTTTAACATTGACGCCAATATCGGTAAGCCTCAAGTTGCCTACAGAGAGACTATCAAGTCTAGTACAAGGCAAGAGGGTAAGTATGTTCGTCAGTCAGGTGGTAAAGGTCAATACGGTCATTGTGTGATCGAAATGGAGCCTTTGGAACCAGGCTCGGGCTATGAATTCGTTAATAAGATTGTGGGTGGTGCAATTCCAAAGGAATTTATCCAGCCAATCAATGATGGTATTAACGAGGCTAGACAAAATGGTGTGCTAGCGGGCTACGAAATGGTAGACTTTAGAGTTACTCTGGTAGACGGTAGTTTTCATGATGTAGACTCTAGTGAAATGGCGTTTAAGATTGCTGGTAGTATGGCGTTTAAAGAAGCTGCCAAGAATGCTAGTCCAGTTATCTTGGAGCCTATTATGAAAGTGCAAGTCATCGTTCCTGAGGAATACTTGGGCGATGTTATGGGTGATATTAATCGACGTAGAGGTCAGCTCGGTGGAATGGAGAGCGAAGATGGTCAGCAGACTATCAACGCACTCGTTCCGCTGGCCGAAATGTTCGGTTATGCGACCGACTTGCGTAGCATTACTCAAGGACGAGGCATATTTACTATGGATCTTGACGGTTATTCCGAGGTTCCAAAGTATGTAGCCG
>CAVFEX010000094.1:0-3892 GCA_963621495.1 bacterium | reverse complement strand
ACCCCAACCATCTGTTCCCCTAATAGACGCCTATTCGTATTTTGACTATCCACAATTTGTTGATAATTTTGATTTTCTCTTGCAAAAGAGTTGATGTTGTTACACAAAACTGACAGTTTTGGACAAACACTCGTAAGTACTGGCGGGATATCGTATAGAGAAATTTTCCCGCGGGCGAGCGCAATGTTGGTTAGATTGGATAGACTAATGCTTATCGCTTGATTAGACTGAATACAATCTCGCCTTTTGGGGCAATTTGCACATAGTTTACGCCTTAACTGTGTCGAAAAAGTCTCCGCTTTTTCCGTCTTGCTCCCCTCAGTTTTTATCATCTGAAAAAATACATTGCCGATATCTTCAAATACTTGCTCTAGGTCGTAAAGTCGATTATATATAGATTGGCGATTTTGATTTACTAGGGAGCGCACCGCAAAATCTTCTCTATCAGTTAGCACCGCCTGCCTAATTAATTGCAGTTTGCGTTTTGGTAAAATTAGATAAATACCACTCGCCACTACCACGGCTATTATACGCCATAAACCAAATTCGCCTAAAAAATAAAGCATAGAGATAATATTCACAAAAATCACAGCCAAACTCGCCCAAATTCGCTGATTTGAATAACAAATATTAGCAAAAATACCCACAAATATTAGATGAGATAATAGCAAAAAATTCCCACTAGCAAAGGATATCCCCAGTCCCAAAAATAGCGCAATAGTTAGACTAATATTGGGACCCAAAATATTAGCAGAGAGTAGCAGTATTAGGTTGATGACCCCAAAAAGATAGTATTCCATATACGGCAGACACCACAACCCAGCCCCTATCCCAAATATCAAAATTCCAAAACAAATAACCTCATCAATACAGTATTGTCGCCTTATTCCTAATTTTTGTAGACTGTCGCCGAGATTTAAATAACAGTACATACATATTATCCCGAGAATTAGGCTAACCACTGCTAGCCACATACTGATAGGCTCGGCACTAGCAAAATATAGCGCCCCGAATTGCGACAAAAACGCATAGCAACCTATCAAAACGCGATTGAGAGGCTTTTTGAACCTATAATGCAAGAATATTGCTAAACCGAATACTGCGACAGTGATAGCGTCGACAATCAAATGTTCCACAGTGCCAAATACGACAACGCCAGCCACTAAATAAAGAATAGAAACAACAAGGGCACTTTGCTTGCACCAGATTAAACAAAATAGCATTCCAAAAGCAAAAGGCCGTAACCCAGAAATATTAGCACTCATCAACACTAAAAATAGCAAAAATATTCCCCAATATTTACTAATTAATTTACCGAAATTCACGCTATTACACCTCAAAACAATTATATAACACTCGCCCTCAAAAAGAATAAGCAAATTAGCTAAGAAAATGTGTTTTTTATGTTGGATAAAAAAAGATTATGTCAAATCTTTTGCATTTTTAATAATTATAAGTTATAATTAGGGGAATTTTTTTGGAGGCAAATATGCAAAAAGTTTATGTAATCACAGGCGCCTCGAGCGGAATTGGGTTATCAATTGCGCGTTTGGCGCAACAAGACGGGCACATTGTGTATAATCTCAGCCGTAGACCCGCTGGAGTTGTGGGTATCGTAGATATTCCGTGCGACGTAACCGACCCTAATGCTGTGGACACAGCATACAAGACTGTTTTTTCTCAGACTGGGCGTATAGATTGCGTGATAAATAATGCCGGTATGGGTATCAGTGGACCCGCGGAATTAGAGCCTATCGAGGACGTCAATCGGATAATTGATGTCAATTTCCGTGGGGCAATTGATGTCGCTAGAAAATCAATTCAGTATTTGCGCCGTAGCCAAGGAATGCTAGTGAACATAGGTTCAGCGGGTGGCGAATTTGCTCTACCATTTCAAGCATATTACAGCGCGACCAAGCTCGGCTTGCAGGCATTTAGTATGGCATTAAAAAATGAAGTTCGCCCTTTTGGTATGCGAGTTACCTGTGCCCTACCCGGAGACACCAAGACTGCGTTTACAAAAAATCGTATCAAGACCGAGGCACTGGATAGCGATTATTACAAAAGGGTACAGCGGAGTGTTGGCAAAATGGAACACGACGAACAACACGGCCTCGACCCTAATAAGGTCGCAAAGTCTATTTATAGACTCTCCCTCAAAAAGAACCCGCCCGCTACACGAACAATAGGCTCGGTCTACAAGGTATTGCGTTTTATCAAGAGATTTGTGCCAGAGAGATTTTTGACTTTTGTATTATATAGGATGTATGGTAGATAAATATGCGCATTTGTGTACTCGCCAGCGGTAGCAAGGGAAATTGCACTTTTGTAGAGGGAGAAAATACCCGAATTTTAATTGACGCAGGGCTCACAAAATCAGACCTTGAACACAGGCTCGCGCTGATTGGAATCGACCCCAATAGTATTAGCAGTATATTAGTTACTCACGAACACAGCGACCATATCAAGGGATTGGGCGCTTTTTCCCGTGCTCATAATACCACAATTTACGCACACCCTGACACCTGGGCAGAAATGGATAACAAAATTGGCGCCATACCCACAGAACACAAAATGGGCATATTTAACCCCGATTTTTATATAAACGAGTTGGCAGTTTCGAGTTTCGACCTCTCGCACGATAGTCGCCACTGCCTAGGGTTCAGTATTTTTGAGGGGACAAAAAAGTTCAGTACCGCTACCGACTTGGGGTTCATAACCGACGCAATTATCAGAAGATTAGCGGACAGTAGTCTAGTCGTATTGGAGTCCAATCACGACATTACCCGCCTAAAAAACAACCCGCGCTACCCTGTCGCGCTCAAGAATAGAATTTTGTCAAAATACGGGCACCTTAATAATGTCGATTCTGCTAATGCGGTACTCAAAATGCTGGGTTATGGAATTCGCGGACTAATTCCCGCACACCTTAGCGAGGACAACAATACCCCCGCAATTGTACTAGCGACTATTGAGCGTGTAATAGCTGAAAACGGTGGCGATTTGATGAAAGAAATTCATGTGGATATAGCAAAACAAGACCAAATTGGCAATGTCTATCGAATCAAGAGCTAAAAAGCTCTTTTTTTTGTGTATAATTTCTATTTTTTATCACAAATTACTCACTAGAAAAACAATAAGGCGGTAAATTATGGCAAAGAAAAACACAGAAAATTCCACTCAAAAGAAAACGACGGCAAAATCAAAAGACCCCCTAGTCAGCACGCGCAAAAAAGTCGGAATCGCGATATATTTTACATTTTTGTTTACCCTGGCTGGCGTAATCGGGCTCCAAATCTGGCTCGCTCCGACTTTTGCTGACCCATTAGCTCCCGAAAACAGCCCATACAATACGACAGTTAATGACAACGAACGCGACAAAAACGCTCAAGACAAAGTCAACAGTTACAACTCAACCGAAGATGCCAACACCACGAGAAACACTGACACCCCAAAGGTTTATGGCACGACCGAAGATAACAGCACCACCGAGGGTGCTGGTACAACAGGATATTCGACCACACACAGTGCGGATGCTCAACCAACCACCACACACAATACCACTGATTTTTTGAGCACTCCCGACGACTCCACTAGCGATTATGTAACGAAAACCCCGAGCGAGAATTCAGCAAATACGGCGTTTCAAAATAGCACGAGCGTTGCCTCTTCAGATTTTGCTAACCCCGATATTGACCCAAGCTCCTATAAAACAAATGACTCCCACTCTATTACGCCGAATTCCAATACAACCACCTTACGCGCCGAAGATGAATTTGGTCAATCTAGCCAAACCCAGCCTCTATTACTCTACCCCATCGATGAAAACTCAGACGACCACTATGTTGCCGTGCCATTTTAAACCAAAAACGATTTTAGTGAACTTTTTATA
>CAVFEX010000093.1:0-3919 GCA_963621495.1 bacterium | reverse complement strand
ACGAATTTTAGGAACCCTTAACAATTTATCGCATTCATTATTTTAACACAAAAATAAAAAATTATCAACTTTTAAAATAAAAAAAGTGGATACCAACAAAGGCAATATCCACTATGAATTTGCACACGAGTTTTCGTGAAAACATAAGTTTTAATTAAATTTGTGCCCTACTTTATCTTTTCTCCGCGTACGTTTCAATAATTTTTTGGGCGAGATACTTATGCCCAGCTTCGGACAAATGAATACCATCATCGCAATAAAGTTTCTTCCAATTTTTGTTTTTCTGAATCAGTGTCCTAAGGTCGAGCAATCGTACGTGTTCATTTTCTGCAATTTGTATAATTTTTTCGTTAAAATTTATCTGAGCAGTTAATAGATTATTAACATCGTTATCAAGATAAAACATAATATTGTGTGGGCTACCGAGTTTGGATACAACTGTATCAAAATAAAGTTTTGGCACAAAAGGGAGTAAGGTACACATATACACCTCAAAACCATTTTCGCGCAAAAAATGAATTGCATCGCGATAGTATTTTTCAAAATTGTCGATATTTGTACGCGATTCGTGTTTTTTTGTCGGCTCTTTTGCAACTTTTGCCCAGTCGTAATCAGAATCATTACCGCCCAAGTTTATAGTTACAACATTGCGCAGAGTATCGCTCTTGTATTGCAAAACTTTTTGCACAAAGCCTTTTTTGTACGCTTTTTCCAGAGTTTGACCAAAAAATGAGATGTTGTGAGTCTCGCATTGAAAATAATTACTAATTATATTGACCGTATTATTCTCTGCTACAACGTATTTATCTTGAATATCTCGCACAACTCCTTTTGCGTTGGAGTCGCCCAGGATAATCAAGTTTGTTTGATTATTCAAGATTGTTTTCGCCTCCGTCAAATAAGATTCCTATGCAGTTTGGACCGCAGTGGCTACAAACTGTGCCGTTTGCAAATGTATCATATATATTTTTAAAACCGCGCTCTTTTAGTTTTGCTCTAAAACTTTCTGCAATTTCGGGCATTTCTGATGAGTGGGTAATAAAAACATAATCTAAATTTGGGTTCGGATAGTCTTGGAGTAGGGCGTCTATGTATTTGTCTGCAACTGAGTTCATACTACCGATAAATTTGCGTTTTACACCCAATTTCCCGTCGTTCATCTGAATTTGGGGCTTGATTTTGAGAATATTTGCTCCCAATAATGCCAAAGCACTACATCTCCCGCCCTTGTATAAATAATTAAGATTTTCCAGGATAAACCCTGTCTCTATTTGCGGTACTTTTTTGTTGAGCAATTCCACAATCTCAGTAACCTCTCTGCCCTCGTCAATAAGTTTCCTGGCATAGATTGCTAGCAACGCAATACCCGTCGATAATTGTTTTGAATCAACAGGGTAGACATTTTCAAAAGATTTTGAAGCTATCACTGCGTTGTTAAAGGCGCTACTAATTCCGCTACTGAGCCCGATATGAATTACCGCGTCATATTCCTCGCGCAATTTCCCAAAAAACTCCTCAAAATCGGCAACATTGATAGCTGATGTCTTGGGCAACTGCTTTGTTTTAGCTACATAGTCGTAAATTTCCTTTGAAATTCCTACATGGTCTTCCATAAAATCATCGCCCAAAACTACATAAAATGGCAGTGTTTTGATATCATATTTTTCCAACAAGTCCTGTGGTAAATCAATTGTGCTTTCCGCTGAAAGTGCTATTTTCATTATAAATACCTCGCTTTTTTGTATAACCATATTTTATTTATTTTTTAATAATTTTGCACCCTAATTGAATAAAAGCAACTCTCTCGAGCGCAAAGGCAACTCTCCTAAGACGATTTTAAACTCTCACGGCAGGAGAATTTGCGTAAAATACATCAAAATTGTTGATTTTTACAGTTTTTCTATGATATAATATGACATATATAAGACTAGTTTAATTAAAAATCATTTGCTTTATTTTAATGAGAGGTGTATGCTATTGACCGAGGAAGAAATAAAACAAAATTTTTCGCATAATTTGTTGCGCTTGCGTAAGGCGAAAAATCTCACGCAGAGTAAGTTGGCAGAATCTTTGAATTATTCCGACAAGGCTGTTTCCAAATGGGAAGTCGGCGCAGTTTTGCCTGATATAGAGACAATGGTTAACATTGCCGATTTTTTTGATGTAAAAGTTAATGATTTGATTTATTCAAAAAAACGCGACATTGACCGTAAATTCAAATTGAAAAACTTTATAATTTGTATGTTGAGCATTGTGGGGGTATGGCTCGCTGCAGTGGTTGCATATTTTATTTGTTTTAGTAGTGGAGTTACTGAGAGAATTTGGCTAATTTTTATTGGTGCAATACCCGTTAGTTTTGTTTTAGCGATAATCTTTAGTGCGCTTTGGTTCAACCGATTTACGCTGTTTTTGGCGATTACGGGGTTCGTGTGGTCCGCGATTGGCACAATTTATGTATTGCTAAACTCTACGCATTATTGGTTTATCTTTATAGTCGGAGTAGTTGCGGAATTGTTGGTAATTTTGGGGTGTTTTCTCAACAAAATAGTGTCCAAAAAGTGAGTATCTTAATCACTTTTTAACTTTTGATGTCGTGTGATATCAACTAATTTTTAAATTGGGGGATATTTTATATTATCCACAAAACTTAGGATAAGTGGGAAACTCGTCGATATTGAGTCTATTTTTTTGTAAAAATCTCTTCTATTATTTTAAAAATATGGGGTTAAGTGCTAAAAACAGGTACTATGCCCCCAATTTTTGCGGGTAAGTGCCAAAAAATGCGCAACTTAATTACACTAACAAGAATCTAATTATCGCAATTTTCTTGCGTTTATATTTTGTTTTTCGTGCGTCAAAAAACTCCAATTCATAAAAAACCGCTCAGTTTGCGACCTAAAAAAATCATATTATTTAATCAAAAGTTATAAGCTTAGTTTTAAAATTGTGTCTATAAAAAGCGCTCACTAATTTGGGGTTAGTTTGAGGGCGCAGTTTAGGATTTTAGCGCCGTGCAGTTGTGTCCCTATTTTGAGGACAAAATATCATTGATTTTGCTCAAATAATTATTTACCTCATCAATTCGGTCCCACAACTCTAATGAATAAAAATAATCTCGATACGCCAAAAGGGCGTCATTAAAATGATGCAAATTTGCCTCCAAGACCTCAGAAATACCGAGCGAGGTGTCAAAATTTGACAACAAGTATTCAACAAGTTCGGGGTCAAGTCTTTTGGTTGTTTCGTCGCATTGGCTGATTTGGTCGCTATTGGATAGCATTTATTCACCTACTTTATTGCAATTGCGACCTTAATATAGCACATCATTTCGAATTTGTCAAGCGTTTTTAGAAACTTTTTTCAAAAATTTTTTATTAAACCCCAAATTTGTAAATTCAAGCAATATTACTATTAATAATTTTTTGAAATAATTTGGCTTGATAGCAACAAAAAAGAAATAGGAGGGGCGAAACTTAATTCGCTCGGTATCTCTATTTCTACTAACAGTTTATCATACTGTCAGCAAAAAGTCAATCTTAAAAACAGCCAAATTGAGTTTAAAAAACAATAAAAAACAAGGACAAAGTCCTTGTTAACTGAGCGCGAGACTCAACACAGCGCGCAAGGATTGCGAGCTAAGGACTCCCCCAGTGGTAATATATTAATAGACAAAAAAAGAACGGTTCCCAAGGACACTAGAAACCGCCGAAATGGTAGCGGGGGGAGGACTTGAACCTACCGCCCATCAACGCAGCAGAGAGCAAATTTATTTGCGAGGGGCAAGGCCGATGGATTGGTACAAAGTACCAAGCAGAGTCTGGAGGTTGTGTTGGCAACAACACGGCGCGCAAGGATTGCGAGCTAAGGACTCCCCCAGTGGTAATATGTTAATAGACAAAAAAAGAACGGTTCCCAAGGA
>CAVFEX010000092.1:0-3943 GCA_963621495.1 bacterium | reverse complement strand
CAAAATAGCAGTACTATGCAAGGTACTATGCAATGCATAGTACCTAATAGAACCGACATTTCTAGCCAAAATTCAACTCAAGCAGATTGGAATAAGTTGATAGAACTCGCAAATCTAGTCTTACCCCTTATTTTGCAGAGACAGACATCTCCCCCCCATACAACGGCCCAAGAAATTAGCATTGAAAATAACAAATCACAAATTTTGGACCTGACAAAAGTCCCGATGGATTGATAAAGAGTAAATTCGATTTTAAAAAACAGCCCTCTTGAACACTAATTAATAAGACGCGCACTTTTTCTCCAAACAAATAAAAATCAAATAAGCTTTAACTTTTTTAGTTAAAACACCTAAAAAACGCATAAAATTAGATTTTTTCTAAAATTTATCGCAAAAATAAAAATAAGCATTGTATGCATACAATGCTTATTTTTTATTATTCGCAAGTTTGCGCACCAGTCTTGGGTTGATAAATTCTAAATTTAAGTTTACCAGCCTCAATATCCGCGTCCACAGTAACCTTTGCGCCATTTGTAAGTTTACCCGACAATATCTCATCGGCTAACTTATCCTCAATTTCTTGCTCAATTACTCTACGCAGAGGCCGTGCTCCATAGTCGGCAGTATAGCCCTTTTGCACTAAGTATTTTAATGCTTCTTCGGTAAACTTAAGTTCAATGTCTTTTTCCTTTAATTTGTTTACAACTTTGGTTATTAGCAATTTTGCAATGTGAGCTAGTTCAGGCTTGGATAGTGATTTAAAAATTACAATTGAATCAATACGGTTCAAGAATTCTGGCCTAAATTGCCCTTTTAATGAATCGTTGAGAATTTGCTCAGCTTCTTCATCAAGTTGTGCAATTTTATCCAAATCTTCTTCCTTTTCATAAATTTCGCGATTTTTCTTATATTTTGGATTGTTTACACCAGCATTACTGGTCATAATTATGATAGTATTTTTAAAGCTTACTGTTCTGCCGTGGCTGTCAGTCAGACGCCCGTCATCTAGAATTTGTAGCAAAATGTTAAATACATCAGGGTGCGCCTTTTCTAGTTCGTCAAACAGAATTATCGAATACGGCTTGCGACGAACTTGCTCGGTAAGTTGACCACCATCATCGTGCCCAATATATCCTGGAGGCGAACCGATGAGTTTGCTCACTGAATGTGCTTCCATATATTCACTCATATCTAGTCTAATGATTAGATTATCATCGTCAAACATCGCCTCGGCTAGCGCCTTAGACAACTCAGTCTTACCTACGCCGGTAGGTCCCAAAAATAGGAACGAACCTATTGGCCTATTCGGGTCCTTGAGCCCCGCCCTAGCGCGTCTGATCGCCTTACTCACAGCCACAACTGCCTGTTCTTGCCCAATTACTCGGTTGTGTAACAATTCTTCCAGCCTCATCAATCTATCGCGCTCAGTTTCGGTAAGTTTTGTTACAGGAATATGCGACCACGCACTCACAACTCGAGCAATATCATCAAATTTGATAACTGGGCCCTCCGAAGTAGATTTATCAAACTCAGTTTTTTTGTCTTGATATTCCACTGATAATTTTTTGATTTCATCATGCAGAGCGCCCGCACGATTATAATCTTGGTTAGCCACAGCATCTTTTTTGTCCGCCTCTAGTTTTTCTAGTTTTTCGTGCAACTCCTTGAGTGGTGCAGGCATCGTAGCTCCGTTAACTTTTGCTCGCGAACTTGCCTCATCAATAAGGTCAATCGCCTTGTCTGGTAGACTCCTATCCATAATGTAGCGGTCGCTCAGACTTGCGGCCGCAACGATTGCCTCGTCCGTAATTTTGACTTGATGAAATTTTTCGTATGACTCGCGCAATCCCTTTAGAATTTCAATTGTCTGCTCCACGGTAGGTGGATTTACAACAATTGGTTGGAACCTACGCTCGAGCGCCTTATCCTGCTCAATAAATTTACGATACTCCTCGGTCGTGGTCGCGCCAATAGTCTGCAATTCGCCACGAGCAAGGTACGGTTTGAGCATATCGCTAGGGCTAACCTCGCCTTTGTCGCCACCGCCAGCCTGCACCAAGGTGTGCAATTCATCAATAAAAACGATAATATCCTTGTTTTGTATAATTGTATCGATAGCATTTTTTAGTTTCTCTTCCATACTGCCACGATATTTTGTTCCTGCCATCAATGAGCCCAATTCCAACGAAAAAATCGTCTTGTTTTTTAACAAATCTGGCACATTTCCCTCGACAATTGACTTGGCCAAGCCCTCGACAACGGCGGATTTACCCACACCCGCCTCACCAATTAATACGGGGTTGTTTTTGGTTTTACGACACAAAATCTCTATAACTCGCGCAATTTCACTCTCACGACCGATGACTGGGTCTATTTTGCCTTGCTTTGCTTTTAAAGTCAGGTCAGTACCGAGTTCGAGCAAATTCTTGGGCAAACTGCTACCCTCATTATCCTTGAGCCCAGCATCTGCCTCGGCAGATTGCGTCGCGCCAGGCAAAATATATTGATAAATTTGATTTCTAAGACTATTGATGTCTAGCCCAAAAGCTCTACGCAATAACTGTATTGCATCGCTCTCCGCATTTTGCACCATACCTGCCAAAACATGCTCAGTATTGGTTTTGTTGAGCCCTAATTTGCTAGCTAATTTGTTAGCAAAAATCAACACATCGCGCACATATGCCGTGTATCCAACCTCGTCTAGATATTTGCTAGGAAATTTCTCCATTCGCTCATCTACAGCCTGGAGATAACTCTGCTTTGTTACGCCGAATTTTTGCAAAATCTGCGCCGATGGGCTATCCTCAATAGAAATTATACCAAATAGCAAATGCTCAGAAGCGATTTCCGCGTACCCCATACGTGTCGCTAATTCGCCCGCGTTTTGTAGCGCCTTATATAATGTTTCAGAAAAGTTCATTATTTACCCTCCTTAGATTTCTCAATTTCTTCAATTTTATTCTTAAGTTCAGCTGCTTGTTGATAATTCTCCTCATTAACTGCCTTCTGCAATTTCGCTTTTAACTCGTCAACATAGGTCATATCGCTAGGCTTTTTGATGTTAAGTTTCACTTTTTCAATCGGCATAGGAGTATCATCAAAAGACTTCTGCGGAATTGTATAATTATTCACATTCAAGTACTTGACACAGTCAGGACAATTATAGTATCCGTTAGTCCAAAATTCGCGTACCGTGTAGCCACAGGTTGGGCAAACACTACCCCGCTTTGACGGTTTTTTACGCCCAAAAGCGACAGGGAAATCAAAGAACTCGCCCACCATAGGCTCAATCAAATCTCCCAAACCGCGCTCCCTTTGTGCGCACGCACCACACAAGTGCTGTTCCATACGCTCGCCGTTTATCTCTACCCAGGTAAGAAAGGTCGCGGGCTTACCACATTTATCACAATAATACATATTTTTACCCCTCAACTTTTATTTTTTGTTTTTTAGAGTCTTGGAGAACTTTTCTAAGAATTTGTGCCCTAAAGCGATTCTCCAACTTAAAAGGATTAGAGAGCGCACTCGGAGCAATCGCAGATTTTAGCACCTCTTCTTGCCCCACATTAATGAGCTCCCTCTCACACATTTCCGCCAAAATATACAGCCCACTGCGATAATCAATATCGCCACCGAGTCTAGACAAAATCTCGCGTTTCCATTTGGAATCGCTATCATCTGTCCGCAAAATCGTAACATATCCACTCCCGCCCCGCTTTGATTCAGTAACAAAACCACGCTCGTAATTAAAGCGAGTAGTAAGAACATAATTTATCTGACTCGGTGCCACATTAAAGTAATTCGCGAGCTCATTACGGCTGATATCCAGCTTTTCCGAATCTCCCAAAGTGTCCATAATAAACTCCTCAATCATATCAGAAATGTTCATCTAGGTCCTCCTTTTAACAGTTTGACTATCTTTGACCTTTGCTATGTATTATAC
>CAVFEX010000091.1:0-3999 GCA_963621495.1 bacterium | reverse complement strand
AAATCAGATTTCCCTACAGCTAGATAAGAAAATACTCTAAACTCAGTAGGTATACTCTTTTCCTCGTTACGGTCATTTATAAAAATTTTCCCTATTTCACAAATTTTAATATTTTCGTTTTTGTGGCTAAGATTAAAGCTCGCTACATTGAGCATACTACTGAGCATCTGAGTACGCATTATGCTATAATCTAGACTCAAAGGGTTCATAATTTTTACACAATTACGTAATTCGCTGTCTGGCTTTAGTAGTAGTTTGTCGAGCTCCATAGGAGAGTGAAACCCGTATGTACGGACCTGATATGCACCAGTAGATAGCGCATAATTTAGTACATCATAAGATAGCCGAGTCTTATAGTCCATTCCACCCGCCATAGAGGTCGTCTTCTCTCCATAAGTAGGAGAAATCTTGCCAAAACCATATATACGAATAATTTCCTCTATAATATCAGCAGGTTTAACAATGTCCTCACGAATTGCTGGTGCTGTACAAATAATCTCCCTCGCACCATTTGTCTGAGTAGCAATATCTAAAGCGTTGAGAACCTCTTTAATTTTTTCAACAGGAATCTCAATACCCAACAAATTCTCGATATCACTAATTTTGACCGCAACAGTATTACCCTGTACACGAGGTTCGCCTACGCATACGACATTTTCTCCTACTTGCCCTAATTTTATTTCATTAGCCAATCCGAGAGCTCTTTTTAGTCCGAAACCAGCCGACACACTAGCGACTCCGCGCTCAAATCTAGCACTAGCATCCGTCCTTAACCCGAGAGCTCTAGAAGTGCGCCTAATACTCACTCTATCATAAATAGCGCTCTCTATCACGATATTGCGAGTAGAAGAAGAAATTGAAAAGTCCTTACCACCCATTACCCCCGCAATACCTATAGGGCGCTCTTCATCAGCCACCACTAGCATTTCAGGTGTCAAATTATAAACTTTATCATCAAAACCCAGCAAAGTTTCGCCTGTACGAGCGTATCTAACCATAATTTTATGTCCAGCAATTTTGTCATAATCAAATGCGTGAATAGGCTGACCTGTCTCATATAAAATGTAATTTGATAAGTCAATCGCAGAGTTTTTAGGATTGATGCCCACTGCTTTTAATCTGCGCTTTATAATTTTATTAGACTGTGAGATTTCGCAATTACTAATTATCCCTGCGTAATATAGTGAACACGCTTTACTTTCTACAGATACTTTTAACGGCAAACTAGACAAGACACCATCTATTGGCTCGTTTTTAATCATAAATTTTCTATTTAACGCTACGGACAATTCCTTGGCTAACCCAACTACACTCTGACAATCAGGACGATTCGCTAATACTTTGATATCCAAAACAACATCATCTAGCCCCAAAAACTCAGCAATATTTTGTCCTTTGTAAGCACTTTCATCTAAAATCATAATCCCGTCAACTAGCGCATTAGGATAAACAGAGTCATCAATCTTGAGTTCCTCGCCCGAGCATAACATACCCATAGAATCTACGCCACGCATATTTGTAGTCTTGATACTTACCCCACTAGGCAAGTTTGCCCCATCTAGAGCGCAAGGCACGAGCGCCCCCTCAAAAACATTAGTAGCGGCAGTAATAATCTCTACAATTTCGTCTTCTCCGAGTGAAATAGTACATATCTGCAATTTGTCCGCATTAGGATGCTTTTTTAATTGAGTAATTCTACCCACTTTTACTCTCTCCATTCCCAAAGACAGATCATGGACCTCTTCCACCTCAAAACCTATATTTATAAAACTATCTACAATTTGTTGTAAGCTGATATCACTCAAATCTACAAAATCGCCTAACCATTTTTTTGTAACAATCATTTTCCTCTCCTACTTACTTTGCTTTAATAAATTCACATTATTCTCATATAGATCACGCAAATCATCTACGCCGTATTTTAACATAGCTAATCTATCCAAACCAAATCCCGCCGCAAAACCTCTATATATTGAAGTATCAATGTTGCACCCCTCTAGGACATTTGGATGAACCATACCGGCACCCAAAATTTCGATATACCCAGTTCCTTTGCACGTCGCACAGCCCTTGCCCCCGCATTTACAACATACGGCATCAATCTCTACACTAGGCTCGGTAAAAGGAAAGTAACTAGGCCGAACTCTAATCTCCGTCTTGTCGCCCAAAATATGTTTTACTACTTGCTCTACAGTCCCAATAAGGTCCGCCAAGGTAACCGCCTTATCTACACACAAAATCTCAAGTTGCTCAAATATGGGCGAATGTGTAGCATCTACTTCGTCTATTCTATATGCATTACCAGCTGAAATCATCTTGATAGGAGGAGTTTCATTTTCCATCGTACGTACCTGCATAGCAGATGTGTGAGTACGCAACACTGTCTCATTGTCAATGTAAAATGTATCCTGCATTTCTCTAGCTGGATGGTCTTTTGGCACATTTAGTTTTTCAAAACAATACATATCCGTCTCAATATCCGTCCCATCTTTTAGAGAATAGCCTCGTTCTATCAAAAAATCAATAATGTCTTTTTTGAGCGCCTCAATTGGATGCATAGTCCCAAAACTAGCTGGGTGTACAGGTATTGTAACATCTACGCTCTCCTTGCTCAATTTTTCATTGAGAATAGCAGTGTTGATTTCTGCCTCCTTAACCTTGAACAAGGACACGAGTTTATCGCGTAATTCATTGAGCTGTTCTCCCATGGCACGCCTGTCTTCAGCCACCATTTCACGTAGATTTTTCATCAACGAGGATAATGCTCCGTTTTTACCCAAATAATTCGCACTAGTCTGAGTGAGCGTAACCTTATCGCCTACATTTTTTAATTTTTCTTTCGCTTCATCAAAAATTTTCTGCAAATTTTCCAACATAACTTCTCCTTTTCTTACAAAAAAACTCCGCCCCTAAATTTTAGGGCGAAGTCTCCGCGGTACCACCTAAATTCTCTATTACTAGAGCACTATTTCTGTCTTAACGCGACAACACGCCTACTGCCTACTCAAGTTCAGCAAAGGTGCTCCAGAGTGAATTCATTATCGTACATAATGGACACATCTCAGCCAACTGCGCCCTCTCTGTAAAATGCCGTCAGATAATTACTAGTCTCTATCTACACATCTATATTAATTTGTACATAATTATTTTATCAAAGAAATCACAAATTGTCAAGAGAAATTTGCATTTTTTATCCTGGTATAAGGTTCATCATTTCATCTAAGCTAGTAGAATTTAAATATGTTGCAGGAACTGTACCTATAATTATAGATTCGCATAATAAAATTTGAGTATTAGTCTTGATAGTCCTACTAGCTGTAGGTAGAACCATACTCACAGAAGCCTGCATATTCATATAAATTCTGTGATTGGTTTGATTGATACCCGCACTCGTAAATTCAGAATAAAAGGAAGATGTAAGTGTGCCGATAGGCTGAACTTTAAAACAAATACTCGGTCCCACACCTACTAAAAACGGTATCCCAGATAGAGTACCTATCGGTATGTCAACTCCCTCGCTACCAGCTAACTGTAGATTTTGCTGTGAGAGTTTACCCACCTCTCTTGCTAGTTTGTTAATCAGCACTGAACGCACAGAAAATGCCGTAATTTTGCCCTCCGTGTCCGTCTTGATATCAATTAACTCATCATAAAGGTTGGGTGTGTTTATTACAGTCTGCACTGCACTACTTACCGATTGGGCAGTGATTGATTGAACTTTTGCCTCGCTAATGGTAATAATTACAGGATTGATATATAGGTTAAAAAATAGAAAGATAGACAAAACTATTGCAAACAAAATGGACAAGAATACTATAATTCTTGCCTTATGCGATAATTTCTTTTTCAATTTTTTGCGCATAATAACATATATGCACGAGAATAAAATTTGTTGCTTAAAAAATTTGTTACAAAGTACAAGATATCTATACAAAATCTAATTTTTGTGTTATAATAATACTAATTGAGGATAATGCGATGAAATACATAGTATATAGA
>CAVFEX010000090.1:0-4009 GCA_963621495.1 bacterium | reverse complement strand
AAATTCAGTAAGATAAATAATATATAATTATTTATATAAAACTTTTGGAGAGGTTGTTTGTATGTCAAAAAAAGATAACAAAGAGGTTATGGTTAAGGCGGAGGATACTGCTACACCTACCATCACGGTCAAAACCAAAAAGCGTGGCGGGTGTGGTACGTTTTTGCTCGGTTTTGTCTTTGCGTTTATTTTATTGATTGTACTCATTGGTGGAACTGGGGTGTATATGTACTATAATATGAGTATCAAGACTGTGGAAAATTTGATTGGCGTTACAATTCCGCTTGAAGGCGACATTAAAAATTTAGTGCTCAAGGACCTGATTGCTAAAAAGAATCTCATAGTTGATGCCTCGCTAGACACTCTAAGTACTGAATTCAAACTTAACTTACCTGAAACAATACCTGGTACGAGTTTGAGTTTGAAAGAAACTTACGACGAGGAAATAGAATTCTTGGGCAAGACTAAAAAAGTCAAAGAATTTCGAATTCAAGATATTGTAAACAATTTGGATAAATTTGTAGATGCAGTGTTACCAAAACTCTATGACCACATCACTATTGGGCAAATTACCGAAACAGCAAACACGACAATTCTTACCGATTTGGGTTACCCGGCGACCGAGGACGAATTTTACGAGGTCGAGGTCAATGGTGTAAAAGTAAAGAAAAAATTAAGTGATTTGACCATAAATCAGGCACTCGAGGTGGTTCCTGAATATTTCAAACAAGAAAACTTGACTGTACAAATGGCGCTCGACGCGATAGGTTCTGACCTGTTGCCTTACCCTGAGGACGAGACTAGTAAGGACGTTTATGCGGAGTTGCGCGGACTCAAAATCAAAGATATTACTGTGGAAAATGTAACCGACAAAATCACAGGCGAGGTGCTAAATCGCCTAGTTGATTTGAGCGATTATGATTTCTTGCAAACTGAAGAATTCAATGAAACCAAACTTAATAAAATTGGCGATTATTTCTCCACTCTAAAGTTGGGCGAGTTCGTAAATATTGACACTGTGGTAACTGATTCTGCGACATATTTTGCAAAACCTCAGTACAAAAATTTGCAATATCAAGACGCAACCCAAGAGACTAAAAAAGTGCTAAAAATGGCTGATGTGAGGAGCAAAATTCTAAGCTTGAAAGTTAGTGAGATTTTTAATGATACCGATGTGTCTAAGATAAAAATCCATTATCAAGACAATGTAGATTTGACTGTTCAAGAATTTCTTGATGCATTGCCATACAACACGATTGATTTTAAAACTGCTATTACTCCTACAGGTGGCGAGTGCGTGGTTGACTGGACGCAGTACGACGGTTACGTGAACATTTTAAAAGACGCGACCGCACAAACATGGACCAATACGATAACTAGCACCAACACCAAACTTGTAGATTTGCTCGGGCCCGATATTACTGCTGTGGGTAAAATTTGCGACCTAACAATTGGCGAAATCAAAGACAGCACAAACGCAGTTAAAACCATACTCCAGGAGTTTGGGACTTTGGGCGATATGATTAGTGGCGAAAAGACTGGAATTTTTGCAATAATTGAGAGTGTATCCATTGATGATTTACTTTCCCAACCTTCACAGGCTATTACTGAAAAATTAAAGACTGCAAAGGACGAATACACTTTGGGTACGATTTTAGACTACACTGCGGGAGACTCGGACAATGCGATTATTAAAACAGTTATGGGAATCAAAGTCAGTGCCCTTTTTACGGACGGTAATAATGCGATAATATCAGCGATCGAGAATGATGAGACTTTAACTTTGGGGGCGTTGATGAAAATTGGCTCAGAGGATAAGAGCTTTGTATCGCTACTCGCAAATGTAAAACTCGGCGACCTTTTGGGGGAGAACGCTAAGAGTTCAATCATAACCGCGCTGACCACAGATAATGGTGCTGATATAACTCTGGGCAAATTCTTGAATATGGATACATCTTCCACAACTGGTGGCGTGCTCAAGAAAATGGCGAATATTTCTATGGCTAGTTTGATTGGCGATAGTGCAACCCCTGGGGACGCTATTCAAGGTGTCATTGACGATTTGACTCTTTCTGATGTTTTTGGCGAATATGATGACACAATGTCAGCAATTCTAAAAGAGCTGTACAATATGACTCCTGAAGGTTCGTCGACGGCTGAAAAAGGTCAAATAAAAGTCAACACAATTTTTGAAAATGTCAATAATATAAAGTTGAGTAAAATTATTAGTAGTGATTCGAGTGCGGGTAAGTTTATGAGTTTGATAAAAGATTACGACAGTTTGACTCTGGGTACTATTGACAGTATGCAGGTTAAAGAAAATTTGACGGTTGGCGACTTAATTATTGCTGGAATAATCGCAAAAACTGACAAAGCTCAAAGTCTAAGTGGTAAAACATTAGAAGATTTGATAAATGCTTATCCGACTTCGACTGAATAAAAACGGTTTAGCAAAAATAAAGAATAAATAGGGGAAATTATGGAAGAAGAAATGAAGAAAAGTAGAGGGCGTCCTCGCAAATATCCGGTTGACGCGGAGCCAAAAGAAAAGCGCCCACGCGGTAGACCGCGCAAACCTATTAGTGAGGAAGAATTAAACAAAGTTAAGCGCCCACGCGGTAGACCCCGTAAAGACGCCGAAGGGGTAAAAACTGTACAAGACGATAAAACTTATCAAAGTTTTGATTTTGAAAATAAAAAACTCGTAGATATTGAGTTAGTTGGCCAGGTCGACGAAATAAAAAATCAGTCTAGCCAGCGAGCTACTCAAATTGCTGAAAATGAAATTCCGACCATCAATGAGGCGGATTTTGATGATGCGGACGAGCTTTTTGACGACGATAGCGAATTTTTATCTGACACAAAATTATACGACGATGAAGTTGTTGATGACGAGTTTGTGCAAAATATTGAGGCGGTTGAGCCTCTAAAAAAGCGCAGTATTCACGCAGTTAAAACTCCCAAAATCGCTCAAAAGACGAGCGTTTTGCCAGCTAAAAATTTTAAGTCCGATGAAATATTGACTCATGACCAAAAAGCGGAACAATATGAAGAGATTTTTGAGCCCGTGCTAGAAAAGAATTCTGCTATTAAATCAAAATCTTACAACAAAGTTGCGCCATTTGGAGAGAAATCTAAAACACCTTTGCGCAAAACAAAACACAAAGGCAAGCAAAAAATCATAGTTGTAACTGGTGCTACTAGTGGACTCGGGCTGGCAATGGCAAAAAATTTGTCAAAATTAGGGCAGATTGTGTTTGCGGTTGGTAGGCGTCCTAGTGCTTGTCGCGACGCTCGTAATGAGATTTTGGCTGAATGCCCTGAGGCAAAATTGCATTTTTTTGTTGCTGACCTTAGTTTGATGGGTCAAGTGCGGATTTTGGCTGATGAAATCAAGCAAAAACTATACGAAATCGGGCGCGACTCGATTGACGTGCTAATTCACAATGCGGGGTTGCAAACCAATATTCACAAAGTTACTTATGAAAATCACGAGATTATGTGGGCGACAAACTATTTGTCGGCATTTTTGCTGACAAAAGAATTGCAACCACTGCTCGACGCGAGTCCAAATGCGCGTGTGATAACTATTACTAATGATTCTGCAAGTAAAACGAAACTTGATTGGGAAAATATTCGCGCACTGACGCCAAAATCTGATGATGATATTTATAATCAAACAAAACTTGCTGACCTTATGTTTGCTCTCGAGTATGACCACAAGTATGCGGACCGCGAAGATTTGAATGCGTATTGTGTGAACCCTGGGAAAGTGGCGACTGATTTGCGCACCAAAAATGCGCGCGGGCTAAAAGCATTTTTTGCTAAACATAGCAGAAACAAAGGTAAGACTATCGAGCAAGGTATTGAAACCACGATGTATCTTTGTTTGGCGGAGAGATTGCCAAAAAATGTGGTGTTGTATCAAAACAAAAAACCTGCCGAGCCGAGCAAGTTCGCAAATGACCCGCGAAACCGTGTGGCACTGTGGCGTTACACTGAACTAGAA
>CAVFEX010000089.1:0-4024 GCA_963621495.1 bacterium | reverse complement strand
GGACTACAATGAATAGTTTTGTTCTTGGCTCTGTAGTGATTTCCACGCAGGGACACGATTGCGGACAATATTATGTCGTGGTGGGGGTTGGGCAAAAAAGCGTAGAGGTTTGCGACGGGGAGTTTAAAAAATTAAAAAATCCCAAACGCAAAAATCCTGCACATTTGCGTGTTACCCCCTATGTAGACAGCGATGTCGCTACAAAACTATCTAGTGGACTCAAAATTAACGACCAGATGATTTATCACGCTATTGTAAAAGTAAAAAAAATAGTGAAAGAGGAGGATTTGTATGGCAAAAGATGATGCAATTAAGGCAGAAGGCATTGTAATTGAGGCATTGCCGGGCGCGAATTTTAAAGTTCAACTGCCTAATGGTTATATCGTGAATGCTTATATGGCGGGCAAAGTTTATAAATCTCGCACTCGCGTATTGGTAGGCGATAAGGTAACCGTGGTTTTATCACCATACGACCTTACCCACGGTCGCATAATTTGGCGTACCGATGTGCGCAAAGCACAAACTAATCCGTCTGCGGACGAAAACTAACAAACAAGGAGAAAACAAAATGAAAGTTAAACCATCTGTTAAACCTATGTGCGACAAGTGTAAAGTAATTCGCCGCGAAGGAAAAGTAATGGTAATCTGTAAAAACAAAAAACATAAACAAGTTCAAGGATAAATTGCTTGTTTTACTTTGAAAATAATCGACCTACCACGCGGCTTTTGTGTGGGTCGTTTATATAAATTAATAATGGCAGGCTTCCACCCTGCATACAAATTTATGGAGGAAAATAAATGGCACGTATAGCTGGTGTAGATTTACCAAAAGATAAGAGAATAGAAATTGGTTTGACCTATATCTATGGTATCGGTAAGGTAACATCTAACAAAATTTTGCAAAACGTGGGTATCAACCCAGATACACGCGTAAAAGACTTGACTGAGCAAGATGTAGCCAAGATCGCTAAATATATCGAAAAGAGCGACTTGCAAGTTGAGGGTGATTTACGCCGTGAAGTAAACTTAAATATCAAGCGTTTGATGGAAATCGGTTGTAACCGTGGTATTCGTCATCGCCGTAATTTACCTGTACACGGTCAGCGTACAAAGACTAATGCGCGTACTCGCAAAGGGCCTCGCAAGACTGTATCTAGAGGTAAAACAAAAGTAGGTAAGAAAGGTTAATAAGGGAGATTAAAACTTAGTATGGAAAAATCAACTAAAAAGAAAAGAATTACCAAGAACTTGGGGACTGGTCAAGTACATATCAAGTCTTCGTTCAACAACAATATGGTTACTATCACAGATCAAAATGGTAACGTTGTTGCGTGGAGTAGTAGTGGTAGTTTGAAGTTCCGCAACTCTCGTAAAGATACGCCTTATGCTGCTCAAATGGTAGCAGAAACTGCTGGTAAAAAGGCAAAAGATATGGGTATTAACCAAGTTGCTGTATATGTAAAAGGTGCTGGTAGTGGTAGAGAGTCTGCCATTCGTGCGCTACAAAATGTGGGACTAGAAGTTACATCTATCAAAGATGTTTCTGGTATTCCGTTTAACGGTTGCCGTCCTTCAAAAGCACGTCGTTGCTAATTAAAAAATTATAAGGAGTTCAATTAATATGGCAAAATATACGGGTGCAGATTGCAAACAATGCAGACGTGAAGGTTGCAAGCTTTTCTTGAAGGGCGACCGTTGTGTTACTAGCAAGTGTGCTATGGAACGTAGACCAACTGTTCCAGGTCAGCACGGAGAAGCTTCTTTGCGTAAAAAATCTACTGGTTATGCTTTGCAATTGCGCGAAAAACAAAAAGTAAAGCGTGCGTACGGCTTGCTAGAAAAACAGTTTAAAAAGTATTACATAGAAGCTAAACGCCAAAAAGGCGCTACCGGTGAAGTTATGCTTTCTCTACTTGAGAGAAGATTGGATAACACTGTTTATCGCCTTGGTTTGGGGGCATCTAGATCTGAGTGCCGTCAAATCGTAAATCACGGACACATCACTGTGAACGGTAGGACAGTAAATTTACCATCTTATCAGGTTAAGATTGGCGATGTAGTTGCCGTAAAGGAATCTGACCAATCAAAGGCACAATTTAAGGAAATTAAGGGTGGCAAAATTATCGCTCCTAAGTGGTTGGAGGTTAATTCAGATACATTGAGTGGAAAAGTTATTGCTAATCCAGACAGGAGCGATATCGACCTCAACATTAGTGAGCACTTAATTATTGAGTTGTACTCAAGATAATAAGATTGGAGGGAATTATATGATGCAAATTGATAAGCCAAGCATCAAATTTGAAGAGTCAAATAATGACGCAGTGGCTAAATTTACTATTGAACCACTAGAGCGTGGCTTTGGTATTACTATCGGTAATGCTATGCGTAGAGTACTCTTGGGCGGATTGCCAGGCGCTGCGCCTGTGGCTATTCGTATTCAAGGTGTTGCACACGAGTTCAGTACTGTGCCAGGTGTAGACCTAGATGTTGCTGATATCGTACTGAATATCAAGTCATTGATCATACACACTAGATCTACCGATGCAAAATTTAAAGCAACTATGACCCTTAAGGTCAAAGGCCCTTGTGATGTTACTGCTGGCGATATTGTTACACCAGATGGGGTGGATATTATCAACCCTGAGTTGAGCATTTGCCACGTGAGTGCTGGTGCCACTCTTGATATGGAAATCATCGTAGGCCGTGGACGTGGTTATGTTCTCGCAAAAGATAACAAAGATGTGTGTGATTCTATCGGATTTATAGCGGTTGATAGTATTTTTTCTCCTGTAAAGTCTGTGGAATTCCACGTGGATAGTGCTCGTGTTGGTCAGAATATTAATTTTGACAAACTGACAATGGAAGTTACTACCAACGGAGCTAGTACTGCAAAGGAAATTACTAGTCTCGGTGCCAAGATTTTGAATGATCATCTAAATCTCTTTATTGAGTTGGTTGATGATATGACTGAGCAAGTTATTTTAGTTGCAAAAGAAGAAGACGACCAGAAGAAAATTTTGGATATGAGTGTCAACGAGTTGGAACTCAGTGTCCGTAGCACAAACTGCTTAAAGCGTGCCAACATCAATTGTGTCGGCGATTTGACGAGCAGAACCCATAGAGAACTTTCTAAGGTTCGTAATTTGGGTAACAAATCTTTGGAAGAGATTATTCAAAAAATTGAAGATTTGGGCTTAAAATTAAAAGAAGAAGAAGATTAAAGATTAAGGAGTAAATTAAATGGCTGGATACAAGAAAATGAGCAAGCGACCATCTATTAGAGATGCTCTTATCCGTAACCAAGTTACAGCCCTTTTGTGGAATGGTAAAGTTGAGACTACATTGGCTCGTGCCAAGAATGTTCAACGTGTTGCAGAAAAGTTGATTACTCTTGCGGTCAACACTTATAAAGATACAGTTACTGTAGAGAAAGAAGTTGTTGTAGACGGTGTTACAACCAAAAAGCAAGTAATTAATGACGGCGTCAAGAAGTTGGCTGCTAGAAGAAAAATTATGTCTGCTACTTATGATGTGCAAGAAATTCGCGCAGAAAATGAGTCAAAAGATGATTTCGTTGAGCGCACAAAGGATATCAAGCACCCTCTTGTAGAGAAGATGTTTAATGTGATCGCACCAAAGTACGACCTTCGCAGAGAGGAGTTGGGACAGGGCGGTGGCTACACTCGTATTATGAAGTGTGGTCCACGTCGTGGCGATTCTGCTGAGAGAGTTATTATTTCTCTAGTATAATTTAAAAAAGTCCTTTTGGGCTTTTTTTGTTTTTAGTTATAAACACTAACATAAAACTATATTATTTTTTAGTATACGCCTATAAAAAAACGATTATTAATTAGTTTAGGACTAAAATATAATTAGATATTCATTAATATGTAAGAGACTCATTGAATAAAATTTAATACAATCAGAATAAAATTTAGTTTATTAAAGAAAGGGGGTTAAATTAATTATTTTGTACACCCAAATTTACGAATAGAATGCAGTTTTTCAATTTTTTTGATTAAAA
>CAVFEX010000088.1:0-4048 GCA_963621495.1 bacterium | reverse complement strand
ATTAATGACTGTAATTGGGGCGAGCGAAGTTACCAACTTTTTTGATATCACTCAAAGTTATGCAAAAATGGTTTGCGGTAGCGCAATTCTCGAAATGGTGGATAACGCTACCACGCTAGGCCAAGCGGACCCTGTTTTATTTGAGGCGACGAGAAGGTGTTTGGGACTACTTGCGGAGAGCGACCTTAGCCCTGACCTAATTTTGATGCGATTTGCTCTCGGGCTATTCAAGGTGTGTGGTTTTGGACTCAATCTCAAAACTTGCCATATTTGTGGCAAGTCTCTGGATAAGGATATGGCGGTTTTTGATTTGGATACGGGGGAATTTTGCTGTTACAAATGCCCTGTGCCGAAATTTATTCCTGTGTCGCCTCGTGCTCTCGAAATTATGCAAAATATCTCAAGAATTCCCGTTTCCGAACTGAGCGATATTTACATAATGGAGAACGAAGCTCGGGAGTTTCGGCAAATTATCAGGGCAAATTTTCAGTTGCGTTTTGGTTGGGAATTGCGTAGTTTGTCTACCGCGTTTGACTAGATGATTTTTAAAAAAGTTAATTCTAAATTTGATAAAAAAAAACGCTTGCAATTCGGCGTTTTTTTTGATATAATTTTCGAGTATTATAGCAATTCTTTTTGTCCCGCCGTGGCTGTAAAAAATATTTTTTAGATTTTATTTTTTAAGGTGAGAGGTTTTTAGATATTCTATAATAACACACAATACAAAGAGGAGAAAAATTGTTATCACTACAAAATGAGAGTTTTGCCGTAACAGAAAATGGCAAGACTCGACAAATATTAAAAGATATTACATACGATTTTAAACTAGGTAAAAATTATGTGATTACCGGTGCTAATGGTTGCGGGAAATCGACTTTAGCAAAAATCATAATGGGAATTCTGCCAGCGAGTGGTGGGAAGATAATTTACAATGGTCAAGATATTACAAATAAATCTATTACCGACAGAGCAAATATGGGCATTGCGTTTGCTATGCAACAGCCCGTTCGTTTTAAAGGTTTGAGCGCCAAAGAAATGCTCGAATACGCGAGTAAGGGTACGCTCTGCACCTCAGGTGCGTGCGAGTTTTTGGGCAAAGTCGGTCTGTGCGCTCGTGATTATCTGAATAGAGATTTGGATAATACCCTGAGTGGTGGCGAACTCAAGCGAATTGAGATTGCTACAGTACTCGCTAGACGCGCAATAGTAAATATTTTTGATGAACCTGAGGCGGGGATAGATATTTGGAGTTTTAACAGTCTAGTTGATATTTTTAAAAAGTCGATTTCGCCGAACTCATTAAATATCATCATTAGTCATCAAGAGAAATTGTTCAAGAGTGCGGACGAGATTTTGCTGATTGATGATGGCGTAATTGCTATGTCGGGCGAGCCGAGAGAAATTTTGCCTCGCTTAACCACATTTCGAAATTGTAAAAAGTTGGAGGGGGTGTAATTTATGGAAAAAATAGATAGTGAATTACTCGAAAAGATTGCTGACCTACACTCCGTTCCTCAAGGTGCATACAATATACGCAAGAACGGCAAATTGCTCGCTAGAAAATGCGTACCCGGTATTGAGATTACTACAAAAGAGGATAAACCCGGCATAGATATTCGGATTGCGGACGGTATCAAGGGTCAGAGTGTGCATATCCCCGTAATTGTAACCGAGAGCGAGATTAATGACCTCGTGTACAATGATTTTTTTATCGGCAAAAATGCGGATATTTTGATAGTCGCTGGATGCGGTTTGCATAACATAGGCGACAAACTCAATTCGCACGACGGTATTCACGAGTTTTGGATTGGCGAGGGGGCTACTGTTCGCTATGTAGAAAAACACCTTGGTCAAGGTAAGGAAAATGTGGAGAAAAACCTCAATCCCACAACCATTGTGCATTTGGCACAAAATTCGCACTTTATTATGGAAACTATGCAACTAGGTGGCGTGAGTAAGTCAAAGAGAGATACAAGAGCCGATTTGGCGGACAATGCTATACTAGATATTCGCGAATCTATTTTAACTGAGCGAGTGCAAGGCGCCAGCACATCTTTTTGTGTGGAGCTCAACGGCGCCAAGTCGCGTGTCAATGTCGTGAGCCATAGTGTGGCGCGTGGGGATAGTCGACAAAAATTCATTTCCCAGATTGACGGTAATAACGAATGTTGGGGGCACGTCGAGTGCGACGCGATTGTGTTTGACAATGGGCAGATAATTAGTACTCCCGCTCTACAAAACACGCACCCAGATGCTACGCTTACTCACGAAGCAGCGATTGGGAAAATTGCGGGAGAGCAGATTATCAAGCTTCAGACCCTAGGGCTCAGTAGAGAAGAGGCCGAAGCGGTAATTTTGCGGAGCTTTTTACAATAAACTTATGGAGGAAATATGGCTAAGATTATTATGACAGCGGATAGGCCAACTGGCAAATTGCACATAGGGCACTATGTTGGGTCTCTAAAAGAACGTTTGCGTATGCAAAACGAGGATAGTTATGACGGATTTTATTTAATGATTGCTGACGCGCAGGCGCTGACTGACAATTTTGATAATGTTGAAAAAGTTCGCAATAGTGTACTAGAGGTTGCGCTAGATTATTTGGCGATAGGACTTGACCCTGAGAAAATTACAATTTTTATTCAATCAGAGGTGCCCGAACTTACTGAGTTTACCTTTTATTATATGAATATGGTAACCTTGGCACGATTGGAGCGTAACCCTACTGTCAAGGCGGAAATTCAGCAAAAGAATTTTGACAACGCTATTCCCGTGGGGTTCTTGTGCTATCCTATAAGCCAGACGGCGGATATTACTGCTTTTAATGCGACTTATGTACCAGTGGGCGCTGACCAGTTACCGATGATTGAGCAGGCGCGCGACATTGTCCGCACTTTTAATTACTTGTACAAGACAGATATTTTGGTAGAGCCACAAGGTGTAGTGCCAAAAAATTCCAACCGCAGTCGCTTGGTTGGTACTGACGGCAAGGCAAAAATGAGTAAATCTCTCGGCAACACAATTTACCTATCGGACGAGCCCGAAATAATTCGTCAAAAAGTGCGCGATATGTACACCGACCCTGAGCATATACGGGTTAGCGATCCGGGCAAGGTTGAGGGCAATGCAGTTTTTGCTTATCTTGACGCATTTTGCGAACCGCAACATTTTGCAAAATATTTGCCCGAGTATGCAAACCTTGAAGAACTAAAAGCGCATTATATGCGCGGTGGGCTCGGCGATGTTAAGGTCAAGAACTTTTTGTATGAGATTTTAAATGAGCTCTTGACCCCAATTCGCGAGAGACGCAAGATTTTTAGTCAGGACAAAGACAAAGTTATGCAGATGTTGTTTGCGGGGAGCGATAAGGCTAGACAAGTCGCTAGCGCTAACCTTGACCGTCTCAAATCTGCAATGGGTATAAATTATCGCAAGAGATAATAAAATCCTGATTGTAAAGTTTGATTAGTTTTGAGGAATTGTTTTTAATATTTTAATAATTAATTGCTAGAAATATTGTTATAAAATAAATCAAAATAATTTGTTTTAAATGCGTAATTTATTTAAATTTACGCATTTTTTACATTTTTTATATAAAAAATCCGTGAAGCTCTTTAATTAAAGTAAAACTAAATAAATATTTTTTAATTTTTTTGAAAAAGGGTATTGAAAAATATGAGATTTTGTGATATAATGAAATTAGTAAGTAATGGGAGGGAAATTATGAGTAAAGAAAAAAAGTCAAACGATGCTAGTTCAATAATGACTGTGCGTGTTGATAATGAGTTGAGAGGATCTATAATTGACAAATCAAAAGAGATGGGCTTGAATGCTAGCGTTGTGATAAGAATGGCGATTGAAAATTTTATAAATGGCAAAAGTGGGGTAGTGCTACCCGATGTCGTGCTCGCAGACCTTGAGGAAATCAAGCGCGAGGCTGAGATGGATAGACTTCGCACCGAGGTACAAATTCAAAAATTGCGCGCCGATATAGCGGAGTGCAAACTCGAGAACGAAAAATTGAGACAGAGCATTAATGGTGCAAAAG
>CAVFEX010000087.1:3768-4191 GCA_963621495.1 bacterium | reverse complement strand
GCACAATGTTTAACTTTGAAATCGATTGGCAAAAAAAACGTGTTAGGAATTTAATTATACTCAGTACGGACGAAGAAACATTTTTCGTATTAAAACCGCAACGAGTTTTTAGTATCGGCGATTGCATAATTATAAGAAATATTGCAGATTTAGCAATTTCTGCGGAGCCCGATTTCGCAAAGAATATTGGTAGTTTGGTATATGGAATCAGCGGTAAACTGTTCGGCAAAGTCAACGAAATCGCTTTTGACAACTGGCGACCGCAACTTTTTTATACACTAGAACCGCTCGATATAAACCTACTTTGGGGAATTTCAAAACAAATTGTTTTGCTAAACGACCTCAACAAAAAGGTATTTTTGCACAATTTCAAGTCCAAAAAAATCGCTATTCCCGACGCATCCTATCAGACAGTTAATATTC
>CAVFEX010000087.1:0-3758 GCA_963621495.1 bacterium | reverse complement strand
AAACTGGCAACCGCAAATTTTGTACGCAAACGAAACAATAGACTTTTCTAAGATTTTGATTTTCACTGACAATTTTATTTTAATAAATGACTCGGAAAAAATTTTAAACTTGAATAATTTTCGCCCTAAAAAAATTGTCATTCCCGCAGGCTCGACTCAAACAGTGAGCATCTTAGATAGTATAAGTTCAGTGAGTACACCCAAAATAATTACCGCAAATCCCGCAAAAATATGAGTTTTTTACACCTTAATTTGCCAAATATACGCAAAATACTTTACAAGTTATAATAATTTTGATAAAATAGAAACATAATCTTTTATAAGGAGTTTGCGATGATTTTTGACGAAATTGTGGAATTGTTGAGCGACCAAATGAACATTGACAAATCTATGCTCAGACCTGAGACTCGTTTTGTAGAGGACCTGCACACAGATTCTCTGGATATGGTTGAAATGTTAATCGCCCTAGAGGACAAGTATAATATCACTGTGCCTGACGAAGAAGCCAAGCAGTTACAGACCTTGGGTAAACTCGCTGAATATATCGAAGCTAAGACTACACAAGCTGAATAATTATGCAAAAAAGACTATGCCGTTTTTTTAACGAAATAGCCTTTTTTGTTTTACTTATTACCAACATCAAGATACAAATTTGGGTCAACTGCTTCGTCGTTTAGAAACACCTCAAGATGCAAATGCGCGCCCTCAACGGACTCGGATTTTGCAGTAGTTCCGACTTTGCCTATTACACTACCTTTGGTAACCTTGTCCCCCGCCTTGACAGGGATATCACTCTCCAGCGAAGCATAAACAACCACAATTCCACCGCCTACATCTAGTTTGACAATATTGCCCATAAGATAATTGTATGTTACCTCTTTGATAGTTCCGTCCATCACTGCGTAAACTTCACTACCGGCTTTTGCCTCAAAATCCATCGCCTTGTGCGACTGCCACCAGCCATAAGTTTTGCTGAATTGTAGTTTTGTGCTCGAGAAATCTTTTGTTAAACTTACCTCGCTCAACGGATTACCAAAAACCACCTCAGTACTGGATACTGGCTCGTCAATTTTAATTGTACTAGTTGTTGGGTCTGTGTTGCGAGTGGCAACCAGGGCAATCATAACCGCTAGCACTATCAGACTAACAATCAAGCCAACCCAATAGCCATAATTTTTAAAGAATTTTTTGACATCTAGTCTATTCATTTTTACCTCCTTGACAACAATTATGACCATTTAAGAATTTTTTAATCATACATTTTTATGAATTTTATGCACCCGTTAAAATTAGCGGATAACCGATTGTAGTAGTGCCATTGCGAGCGATAATTTGGAGGTTGATTTTTTGCCCGCGGAAGCTTGTGTATCGAGGTAAAATCGTAGAATACGCATAAATAAAGAGTTCGTTCTCTATCCTTTCATCAAAAATTATTTTTGCTCCAATTTTATTTAAATACGCATAACTATCAAATTCCGAATCAATATAAATCGAAATCCCCGACAAAATATCGCTTTTTATCGCGTTTTGCACGCGTTTTGCCTTGTTTAACTGCGTAGAAATTATGTAACCGTTTCCATTTTTTATCACTTGTGCACTACCCGAGTCAATCCGCTCAGTCGTGCAAAAATACACCTTAGCACCCGAAATTTGACCAAAACTATTCACAAAATCACAATTTGGCGCAAAAAATGCCACCAAAATTACGCAAAACATCGCCCCAAAAGCCTTATACATAACATACCTCATAACACATTATTGCCCGCGCTACATTTTTTAATCAAAACTCATAACTTTTTTACAATTCCAACGAATTTGTCTGTATCTAATTTGCGTGCCCTACCCCTGTAAAAATACCCACTGTCGTCAACCCGACACTATTTAAATCTTTTACAATATATAAATAATCAACTAAAAAACACCACTCTAAATACTTTACGCTCACTGGTTCGCCTTCTATCACGACACTTAACCGCCAAAAAAAATGCAAAAATGCTTGACAAACCCATACAATATATTATAAAATATACCCATACGCAGGTGTGGTTCAATGGTAGAACGCAAGCTTCCCAAGCTTGATACGAGGGTTCGATTCCCTTCACCTGCTCCATTGAATAACAACAAAACCGCTCGAGCATTTGTAATTAATGCTTGGGCGTTTTTTTTACAATTTTCGCTAAAAAACAATGCAAAAATTATATCAGAAGAAAAATCTTGACTCAATTAAATTGACTAATTACTCAAAATGTTTTATAATAAAAACAAATAAGGGGGGCAAATTATGCAACCAACAGACCCAGAAGAATTTTTTGACGCGACAAAAAATGAACCTCAAAAAGACAAAACACCACAACAACAAACAGCAACTGATATTGACAAATCGCAATTAATCGCCGAGCACCAGACGAGCGTCGCAAAAACGATTGTAGATAATATAATTTCACAACGCAAGAAATCTTTTCGCCGTGTAGTTGTGATGAGTATTAGCAGTGTAATAATTTTGCTCATTTTGGCAATTATGTTTTTCATTTATTTCCATTGGTATTTTATCGGCACGGGTGTGGCAGTGCTGACTTTTGTCGTGGCACAAATTTGGCTAAGTTTTTTTAAAAAATGGGGCTACAATTCTCAAAATCCGGACAACGATAATTATTGGCTTGATGATGAAAACTCACAAGATTTAGAAGATTCATACACAAAAACGAGCGAAAAGCATAATTTGACCGCCGATATAGAGAAAAGTTCAGATACGACAGCAAAACTTGACAACAATAGAGCGGAAAACTGACGCCCGAAAAAAAGGCTTTTTTAGATTTTAAAATTAGGGCAAATTATGTTCCCTACTCCAATAGAGAACCCACACGCATTCGCTCGATTAATAAATTTTTAGTCGAAAATATTTTAAAAGCAAAAAATCTAGCTAAAAAACATTATTTTTTATAAATAATGCGCGCAGTTGTCAATTTTACGCATAGTTTAGTAAAGATATTTTACAAATTTATTAAGTAAAAACATTTAGTTTTGAATAGTTAAGTCTCATTGTAAAATAAAAACTGCGTGTTAGATTATTAAATTTGAAAATTTGTGAAACTAAATCAAGTTTTGGGAAATTTACACAAGAATAAAAAATACAATATAATGAAAATAATCAATTTTAGGAGTAAATATGAAATATCAAATTTTGGTGGATAGCAGTGCTGATATGTCGCCTGACTATCTAAATAATACGAGTATAGGTTTTGGGATAATTCCACTATATATTTACGTTGACGAAGAAGAGTATGTTGACGATGACAAACTCGATGTACCGAGTTTGGCGCAACTGCTCAATGTTACAAAATCAAAAATCCACACCGCCTGCCCCAGCGTAGACGCGTGGGCAAAAGCATATAAAGACGCTGAAATTACTTTTGTTGTAACTATGACAGACAAACTCTCAGGCACATTTAACAGTGCAAATGTTGCACGAGATATGGCAAAAAACAAAGAAAATATAATTATTTTTGATTCAAAAGCGACATCGGGCGCAATTGAATTGATTGTAGACCATATAGTGAGCGAAATTGATAATGATAAATCAGTCGCAGAAATTACTGAGAGCACAAAAAATTTTATCGACACACGCAATTTATTTTTTATACTGCACAAATTTGACAACTTGATTGCCAACGGCAGAATGAGCAGATTTGCGGGATTAGTTGCCAAAACCCTACTGATCAAGCCTATATGCACCGCATCGAGGGTGGGCACAATTGAGA
>CAVFEX010000086.1:0-4218 GCA_963621495.1 bacterium | reverse complement strand
GTTGAGGCAATGCTCACGGCAAGTGAGTGTATACTGCATATCTAGGTAAACGGCATTCAAATTCTTGTCATTATTTTGCATACTATTAGCCAAAGCGATTTTCCCTGCACTATGCATTAATTCAAATTCATTTTCTGTCAATTTGTGTGTGATTTTTTTGAGTAGGCGAGAGTATTCATTAATTTGCTCCGCTTGGGTGTCATTTAGAGCAATTTCGCCGTCAATTACGCGCTGAATATTTTGCCTTGCAATTTTTAAGTTGTCATCTACAGTTGCATTTATAGTTGAAAGTCGACTATTAAGCTCGGTAATTTTATTTTGATAAACACTATAATCATTATTTAATGTAGTTGTCGATTCTGCTGTAGTTGTAGTATCTGTATTATTAAAAACAGAATTTCTAGGTTTTAAATTGTTTGAATTTTGTGTCGAATTTGATTGAGTTGAGAACGGTTGATTTACAATATCCAATTTGTCTCGACTAAAATTGGTATTGTTTTGTGGTGTTGCAGAATTAATAGTGTTGGGTCTGTTAACGTTATTACCTGAATTTGTTGCCGTTGTATTTTTATTTGTATAATTTGTTGTTTGATTTTGAGTATTGTCAACAGTTGGTTTGTCTACAACAGTATAATTTGTACTTAGTCTATTATCTCTTGAGTTATTTGTTATATTTGATGTAGTATTATAATTGGTGCTGGCACTAGGCGATGTAGTAGCCCTAACGTTTTTATTAGTAAGCTCATCAATATTTAAACTATTGTTTGCGTTTGTATTTAACGTTGTGCTGTTTGGTCCCGAATTTGCGTTAGGGGCAATACCTCTATTGTTGCGACTAGGGGCTAGGCTTGATGTGTTGTTGGTAATTTTGTTTGATGTAGAAGTATTTGAGCTGTCAATAATTATTCTGCCTGCATTTTCGCCGTTTACACTACTAATTCCGTTTGGAGTTGAGTTGGTGTTTTGGGCAACCGTATTTTGTCTTGGGGAAATGTTTTTAATATTAGAATTTGTTGTGTTTAGGCCATTCCCTGTTCCTACTACAGCCCCGTCGTTGTTATACACTCTGCCATCAATATTTGAATTTGTAGTGTTTTTATAAGTGTCTATATTGTTGACACGCACCATTGAATCCAAGTTTGAGTTTGAATTAGTAGTATTGTTAGGTAACACGCCTCTATTTGCCTGACCTATGCCATATGGACTGGTGCCTTGCTGATTTGTGGCTATTAGATTGTTGTCAGTTCGGTTTGTTGAGCTATTGTCGTTCCCGTTTTTATTGGTATTATTTGTTGTCTGCTGGCCTTCTCTCGTCTGCTCTGTGTTTGCAGTTTTGTTGTTTGTAGTAGTTTCTCTATTTGTGGTTTGATTTTTATCCCGTATCTGATTGGTTCTATAATTTGTGTTTGTGTCGTTTGTTAATGTATAGTTGTCGTTTTTATTGTCCAACGAAAAACCATTTTCAAATAGTAGACTACTGCTACAATATTCTGCCTCTACGGTATTTGCAGTTAAATGTAGATTGTCTATTTCCTGTCTTAATGTGTTGCTATGGTCTGTAGCAGTTGCACCGCATACAGCAAAAGTAGAAGCCATAGCCAAAGTTAGCGAAAGTGCTAGTATTTTTTTCATAAATTCACCTCAAAAATTATTTTTACAAGGCTAGTTTGTGTTAAATTTTATAAATTATTTACAAAATTTCAAATTTTTGATTGAAATTTATTTTTTTGGCAAATATTTAATTGGAGTGAAAAAATGAATCAAAAAGAACGAAATGCAAAATATAATGCTTATGTGAGTGCAAAAATGCCGAAAACAAAGGCTTGGCCCTCGCTTTTCCATTCGTTCTGGGTGGGAGGGGTGATATGCTGTTTCGGAGAATTTACGAAAGATATGTGTTTGTATTTATTCCCGTATATGACATCTCTTGAGGCTAGTAGCTGGTCCTTGATGATTATAATAGTTTTAGCTGCACTGCTAACAGGGTTCGGTATTTATGATAAAATTGGAGCCTATGCGGGTGCAGGTAGTATAGTACCAATCACGGGTTTTAGTAACTCAATAGCCAGTTCAGCGCTAGAATTCAAGCGCGAAGGAATGGTGTTCGGTTTGATGGCAAAAATGTTTGTTATAGCGGGGCCAGTAATTGTGAGTGGAGTGGTTGTATCTATATTGGCTGGGCTAATTTATTATTTTATTTAATTCTAAACATTATTGATAAATTTATAATCCTATTTTTAATTCCTCAAAATGAGGTTTTTTTTGTTTTCTTTTAGGTAAATTATAAGTTTTAAAAATTTTTTAGGGGTAGCAGGTCTAAAAGATTTGCAAAATGTATTGCAAATGTTCTATAAACATTTTACAAAACGCATAATTTGTGATATTATTTAAGAAAAGGGGGAGAATTTCTTGCGTATTTTAGGTATAGATCCGGGGTTTGGGATAATTGGATTTGGCGTGATTGACAAGAGTAATTCTGGTCTTGATGTGGTAGATTTCGGTGTCATAACAACCCCAAAGGAAATGATGTTTAATGCAAGGTTGGGGGTAATTTATAACAGCATTAACAAATTAGTGGAGAAATTTGAACCAGATGAGGTGGCAATCGAAGAATTATATTTCAATCAAAATATTACTACGGGCATTAAGGTTGCAGAAGCTAGAGGGGTTATTTTACTCGCGTTTCAACAGCACAAGTTGCAGATTTTTGAGTATCCGCCTCAGGATATCAAACTTGCGCTCACTGGCACGGGTAGAGCTGACAAATCACAGATGCAATTTATGGTTAAGACACTACTGCATTTAAATTCAGTGCCTAGGCCTGATGACGCCGCTGATGCCGTAGCGGTGGCATTATGCCATTCGCAGACAAATCAAATTATGAGATCGAGGAATGTAAAATGATAAGCTTTGTAAAAGGAATAATTGCTGAAAAGTTTTTAAACACATTGATACTTGATTGCAATGGTGTGGGATTTTCGCTCAATGTTAGTAGCTTTTGCTTAGATAAAATCGGGGACATTGGGGAGCTAACAACCATCAATACTCATCTGATTGTGCGAGAAGATGAGATGAGTTTGTATGGCTTTTATGATAAATTTGAGAGGGAAATTTTTTTAAAGTTAATAATGGTTAATGGAGTAGGTCCCAAAGTTGCTATCAATATTTTGAGTAGCGTTTCGGCTGAAGATTTGAGTTTTGCTATTGCAACTCAAAATGGAGCTGTTTTAAAAAATATCAAGGGTGTTGGAGCCAAAATACGAGAGAGAATTATGCTAGAACTCAAAGGTAAAATGGATGCACTATCGCATTTGGCAGAGGTTTCACTCAAAAGTATTCAAGCAAATGACAGCGAGGCTTTTTCGGCTACTCTCAATGTGTTACTCGATTGGGGTGTTCCACGCGCACGCGCGCAGGACATTTTAAATAAGGTATACGAGCCAAATGATGATATGGAGTCTCTTATTGCAAAATCATTCAAAGAATTGGGGAAGTAATATATGTTTGATGATGATGAAAGATTTATCGCTAGTACAAAATCTGAAATAGACGAGGTAATTGAAAACACCTTGCGCCCGACAGTTTTAGACGATTATGTTGGGCAAAAGAAATTTAAGGATAACTTGGAAATTTATATTCAGGCAGCAAAATCTAGGAGCGAAGCACTAGATCATGTACTGCTATTTGGTCCTCCGGGCTTGGGTAAAACTACGTTGTCGCATATTATTGCTAACGAATTAGGTGCACAAATAAAAGTTACCAGTGGCCCAGCAATTGAACACGCAGCAGACCTTGCTGCTATTCTTACCAATCTCAACAAAAATGACGTGCTGTTTATTGATGAAATTCACAGACTTAGTCGTGCTGTAGAAGAAGTGCTGTATCCCGCTATGGAAGATTTTGCTCTCGATTTTGTAGTCGGTAAGGGTCCCGCTGCCAAAAGTATTCGACTTAAAATTCAGCCTTTTACTCTAATTGGAGCCACTACTAGAGCGGGTATGCTCACTGGGCCTTTGCGTGATAGATTTGGGATTTTAGGAAGACTAGAACTCTATACTCCTGATGAGTTGAGTGAAATTCTGATGCGCTCCGCTAAAATTCTATATATTGATATCACTCCGGAAGCTTCTCTATTGATTGCAAAATCTGCACGCGGTACTCCACGTATTGCCAATAGATTTTTAAAGCGGATTAGAGATTATGCTGATGTAATGGGAA
>CAVFEX010000085.1:0-4229 GCA_963621495.1 bacterium | reverse complement strand
GCTTAGCTCGGCTAGCGCAATAAAAAATCTCAGATAAAAATATAAACACCCCCAAGGGCGGACAAAATATCCGCCCTTTTTGTTTTATTAATAAAATTTATTAAGCAAATATAAAAATTTAGCAATAAGGATTTAAATTAATAAAAACTTGATCGATTATAATAAAAATCAAAATTAATCAAAAACCTTTCAACAAATAAAAATTTTTTTTGATTATTTGGTTTGGGGCAGGTTAAATTTGATATAAATTACTCAAATTGGTCAAAAAAAGATAAAAATAGTCAAAAAATTTAAAAAAATTGTGTCTAAATGCTTGACAATGGCATATAATAGTGATAAAATCTTAGCAGTCAACACGAAAGAGTGCTAACAATTAAAAGAATTTAGTGCTAAAAGGAGGACGAAACTTGCGCACAGAAGAGTTAGGCGAGAGAAAACGTGAGATTCTGATCAATGCTGTGGAGAGCTATATTCAGTCGGCGAGTCCGATCACTAGCAGTAATGTGCGTTCGACTTGTTGTACTGAATTGTCCACGGCGACTCTGCGTAATGAGTTGAACGCGCTCGAGGCGATGGGTTATCTCAAGCAATTGCACACCTCGAGTGGACGAGTGCCCACAGCCAAGGGGTATCGATACTATGTTAATGAAATTATGTGCGATGTACCTCTTGACCCAGAAATTCTAGATGATATTCACTCGATTTTTGAAAATCGGGCAATATATCTAGGAGATGTGGTCAACGAGATTGCAAATGTGGTGAGTAAGGCGACAAATTATCCTGCTGTGGTTATGTTAAAAGGCTTCGACAAGTTGCAGATTAAAAATGTGAAAATCATATCCTTATTAACTGGCCAAGCACTGGTCCTTATTGAGACCAACAGCGGAATTATCAACAATTTTATGCCGACCAGGCCAGATATTCCAGCGCAAACCTATGTAGATGCTAGTAACTTTTTAACCAACACTTTTAAAGACAAGACGGTATCTGATATGATTCAAAACATTGAGAGTTATCGAGTGCAAATGGGGCAAGATTTGCTCGAATTCAAGAGCATTTTTGATAAACTCATAGAATCTCTGCGTGAATTCGGTTCAGCTCTTTCACGCAAAGCCAAGTTGAGCGCGCGTGGGGAATTGCGACTCCTCAACAGCCCTGAATATCACGATCTCGAAAAAGCGAAGAAAGTAATAGATGTGTTGACTAATCCTAGCGAAATCGGACAACTTTTTGATGATTTTTCTAGTGAAGGCGAAGTTTCATTTAAAATCGGTGCCGAAATTCCTGTGGCTGAGTTGCAGGAGTGTGCCATTGCCAAAGCTGATTATCAAGTCGACGGCGAGAGCATAGCTAGCATTGGTATAATTGGACCGCAACGTATGGATTATCAAAAAATCGCCAGCGCACTCAAGTTTGTGGTGGGCGAGTTTGAAAATCTCAAGAAGTTGGACAGTACGCAAAAAGGAGATGACAAAAATGAAGAATAAGCATCACGACAAATTCGACAAAAAAGAAGAGGAAATTATGCAAGAAGAGTTTGACAGCATTTCTTCAGTCGAGGACGACACTGTTTCTAGTCAAAGCGCAGAGATGGTGGAACCTGAGATTGACCAACGCGATCAGACCATAGCCGATCTGACTGCAGAAATTGATGCTACTAGAGAGAAAATTTCGCAGTTGACTAGCCATTTACAGCAACTGCAGGCGGATTTCGACAACTATCGCAAGCGAAATGCGAATATTTCTAGTGAGGCTAGACAAAAAGGTGTGTTTGACGCAGTAAAAGCGATTTTGCCAGCGTTTGACGCGGTAAATTCTGCGCAAAAGCAGATAACCGACCAAACTACTCTAGAGGGACTAGAGATGGTAGAGCGTGAATTATTGAACAGTCTTCGGTCTCTCGAGATTGAGCCCATTGTTTCGGTGGGAGCGCAGTTTGACCCCAACCTACACAACGTGGTTTTCGCTGAAGAGGTTGAAGGTATTCCTAGTGGGCAGATTCTCGAAGAATACAGCAGGGGCTTTTTTAGCCCCAATGGCGTAGTGCGGTTCGCAACTGTAAAAATCGCAAAATAAATTGAAAATAATGTTGGGAGAAATCTTAAACTTTATATATTAAATAAATTTTTTAAGGAGATTATTATTATGTCTAAAATTATTGGTATTGATTTGGGTACAACAAACTCGTGTGTGGCTGTAATGGAGGGGGGCGAAGCTGTAGTTATCCCTAATGCAGAGGGTTCTCGTACCACACCTAGTGTAGTAGCATTTACAAAAGACGGAGAGAGGCTAGTAGGTCAGGTGGCAAAGCGTCAAGCCGTAGCTAACCCTGAGCACACTGTGTCTAGTATCAAGAGGGAAATGGGATCGAATTACAAAGTTACAATTGAAAACAAGTCTTACACTCCTCAAGAGATTAGCGCTATGATTTTGACTAAACTTAAAAACGACGCGGAGAGTTATTTGGGGCAAAAAGTTACACAGGCCGTAATTACCGTGCCTGCATACTTTACCGACAGTCAACGTCAAGCGACAAAAGATGCTGGTAAGATCGCAGGGCTTGAGGTTTTGCGTATTATCAACGAGCCTACAGCTGCTGCGCTCGCTTATGGCCTAGACAAAGGGGAAAATGCTAATCAAAAATTGCTAGTATTTGACCTCGGTGGTGGTACATTCGATGTATCCATTCTAGAAATCGGCGACGGCGTTTTCGAAGTAATTGCTACCAAGGGTAACAACCGTCTCGGTGGAGATGACTTTGACCAACGCATTATGGACTTATTAGTCAAGGAATTCAAGGCGCAAAATGGTATTGATTTATCTGCAGACAGAACAGCAGTTCAGCGTCTAAAAGAGGCTGCTGAAAAGGCAAAAATCGACCTTTCAGCTACGACAAAGACCACGATTAGTTTGCCATTTATTAGTGCAGACGCTTCTGGGCCAAAGCACCTTGAGTATGAGTTGACTCGTGCAAAATTTGATGACATTACTAGCGACTTAGTCAAGCAGACTATTGACCTGACTGAGGCTGCTCTAAAAGACGCAAAACTCAGCAAAGACGCTATCAACAAGATTATCTTAGTAGGTGGTAGTACTCGTATCCCTGCTGTATGTGAAGCAGTCAAAAATTTCGCTGGCAAAGAGGGATACAAGGGTATCAACCCTGATGAATGTGTGGCAATCGGTGCTGCAATTCAAGGTGGGGTATTGGGTGGCGATGTAAAAGATGTATTGCTACTCGATGTTACGCCACTATCTTTGGGTATTGAGACACTAGGTGGTGTGTTTACTCGTATTATTGATCGTAACACTACTATCCCTACAAAAAAATCGCAAGTGTTCTCCACTGCTGCTGACAATCAGCCTAGTGTAGACATTCACGTATTGCAAGGAGAACGCGAATTTGCAAAAGACAACAAGACTTTGGGTAGATTCAACCTTTCTGACATTCCACCAGCACCTAGAGGCGTACCACAGATTGAAGTTACATTTGATATTGACGCAAATGGTATTGTAAATGTTAGCGCAAAAGATTTGGGCACAGGTAAACAACAACAAATTACTATTACTTCAAGTTCTAATATGAAGGAAGAGGAGATTGACGAGGCTATCAAGAACGCAGAAAAATATGCAAAAGAAGACAAAGAGCGTAGGGAAATTATTGATGAGCGTAATCAAGCAGATTCGATGATTCTAGGCTTGGAAAAAGCTTTACGCGAGAACGGCGATAAGATTAGCGAAGATGACAAAAAGAAATTGACTGACGCTATCGAAAAAGCAAAAGAAGAGATCAAAGTTGATGACAAAGACAAGATTCACAATGCTATTGACGAATTGGCAAAGTCTAGTCAAGATGCGATCACAAAATTGTATCAGGCGGGCGCTAATGCATCAGCCGAGTCGGAAAAAGAACAGAAGAAAGATGAGCCTGATGTAGAGGTTCACGATGCAGATGCAAAACCTGCTGAATAATATAATGGAGCGAAAAATTGGCACAGAGTTATTATGAAATTTTAGGGGTGGACAAAGGCGCTAGTGCTGATGAGATAAAATCAGCATACCGGCGTTTAGCGAAAAAATATCACCCAGATTTGAACAAAGATAATCCTGAAGCCGCCACAAAATTCAAGGAAATTAATGAGGCTTATGAGGTTCTAGGAGACGCGACCAAAAAGGCGAATTACGATGCCTATGGTAGCGCAAACGGTCCTAATCCAAATGATTTCTTC
>CAVFEX010000084.1:0-4237 GCA_963621495.1 bacterium | reverse complement strand
AAACGCTAAATTTGAGACTAAAAAGATAGGAACTTTTAAATAAAAATTGAGCGGACATCGGCAAGTTTATACCTCATAATGTTCGCTCAAATTCTGATTTTTATTTTAAAATTTTACTACTCCGCATTACAAAACATCTTCTGGTTTAAGACGAACAAACAACGGCTCAATTTTGCCAAAATCGCGTTCTAGCGTAACGCTAGTAAATTCCCAAGTAGGCTCACTTAACCCAAAATAATCTCTGATTTTCTTTGCACAAAACGGCATAAAAGGTTCAAGTAAATTTGAAAGGTTAACTATGATTTGCACGCAAGTGTACAGACAATTATTAAATTCAGTCTTGTCCTCTGACTTGTATAGCACCCACGGCTGAAGATTATCGTAATATTTGTTAGCACTCTCTACTAGCGCCATAACATTGGCTAGCGCATCACGGAATTCGTTTTGCATAATGCATTGTTCCACAACCCTATATGTGCTCACTATTTCTTCTTGAATAACAGGGTCCATTTCTCCGTCAGGCAAATATCCATCGAGCCCCTTGTAATTCAAAGTGCGATTTACAAAATTACCAAATTTGTTGACTATATCACTATTATGCATAGCGTGGTAGTCCTCAAAAGTAAAGTTTGAGTCGCGCTTTTCTGGGCCGTTGGCTATACAAAAGTATCGCAAACTATCCGCGTCAAATTTTGCTAGCATATCTAGCATAGGCCAACCATTACCCTTGCTCTTACTAATTTTTTCGCCATTAACATTGAGAAATTCTGAACTAACACAATGCTCTGGCATCAAATATGGTTCCTTGGTCGCCATCAATAATGCTGGAAAAATAATCGAGTGAAACACAATATTATCTTTTCCGTGGCACATATACACGAGATTTTCATTTTCAGGCTTGCGATACCAAAAATCTGTCCAATCTAGCCCCAATTCCTCGCAACACGCCTGACACGCCGTAACATAGCCCCAGACAGCCTCAATCCACACATAAATGCGCTTATCCTCGTACCCAGCCAACGGTACAGGCACACCCCAATTAAGATCACGAGTTACCGCTCTATCAACTAGACCCTCATTTAAAAACTTATGTGTCTCATTTACAGTATTTTTTCTCCAGTATTTTTTGCAATTTTCAAAATGCTGTACCAAAGGCTCATTAAACTTTGATAACGCAAAATACAAATTAGTATTATCACGCACCTCTGTCTCGCTACCGCAAATACGACATTTACCCTTGAGTAAATCTTGTGCCTGAAAAACATAATCACAACTACCGCATTGGTCCCCTTTGCTGACTGCGCCACATTTTGGACATACAACCTCGACTTCGCGGTCATAGATAAATTTATTGCATTTCGGGCAGAAACTAGCAGGCTCAGTTTTAGGATAAATATAGCCATTGTCTTTGAGTTTTAAAATCATCTCTTGAACTTTATCACAATGATAGTCGCTAGCTGTCATAGTATAATAATCATAACTCATACCCAGTTTACGAAAAACTTCGACATATTGATTATGATAGTGCTCCACAATTTCTCTAGGAGTACGCCCCTCGCGAATAGCACGCTCGGTGGTCGGAGTTCCATGACAATCTGTACCACTAACCATCAACACGCGATCGCCCTTTGCTCTATGAAACCTAGCCAACACATCGCCCGGCATATATGCCACAATATGCCCAAGATGAATATCACTATTTGCGTAAGTCCACGCAATACCTATCAAAACATTTTTCATTTTTTTACCTCTCAAAAATAATATCACAAAACCAACAGAAAAGCAACCCTTTTTTTATTTAAAAAAACAGAGTAATTTTTTGTACTAGAAAAATTTATTCTCTCATAACCATAAAATCACTCTGTTTTTTACGCATAACTATTATAAATAATCTCATACAAACGGAGCCAGTTGCGACTAACGGTCCTAAAAATTCTATCCTTTGCGTGAGTTTGAATATAATTAACAACTTTTTTAGCAATCAAAACTCTAAAGTTGCTAGGCAAATTGTGAATTTGTGTTGCCATAGTGATTTGCTCTAAAAATGGCAAATTTTTCTTTAACACAAAGTCCGCACCAAAAGTTTGGTGCAAAAACTCTCCACAACATTCAATTAGTATTTCTATTGGTATCAAGTCTTCAACCGAGTTGAGCCCTAATACGTCTTTTAAAATCACTATCTTATTCCCTTGTTGAGAGTAACAAGCTCTCAAACGAGATAAAACTCTGTATTCTAACTTACTCTCCTCTAATAAAACACACGGCAAAATATTCTGCCTAGCTAAAATCTGAGCCGTCCCCTCTACCCCCTCAGGCGGGGAATTAAGAATCAGCAGAGGCTTTTTAATCATCTGACTACTTATCTGTCCTGTATCTATAAAGTAATTTTTAAAGCAATTTAGATAAATCTCAACTGCTGGGTCCATAGTAATCAAAGGCAGGCTCTCTTTCAATACCGCCGTGCTAACTTGCATATTAACAGCGGTACTAACCGGCACAATTGCACCCTGACTAGAGCGCGTCTCCTCGACAAAAGTCATATCGCCACTCACAAGACTATGCCCTCGCCTATCCTTGTAAACCACTCTAGTGCGGTCCAGGTGCTCAGCGGGCAACATAAAACTACTGTGGGTCGAGTAGATAATTTGATTGGTCTTGGCTAATTCATCAAAAAACACAACCAAATCTTGCTGAGCAAGACCATGCAATGTCGCACCACTCTCATCAAGAAGCATCACGGTATTATTTAGAAAGAACTGACTCTCGATAGAGAATACCAAGAAAAAGGACAAAAACCACTGTATGCCCACGCTACGGTCATTGAGAGGCGCACGAATACCACTTTTATCAGTAACAAAAATTGTCAAATTCCCGCTATCAAAAGCAAATTCAAATTTGTACTCTCCTTGGTGCCACCATTGATTGAATTCACGCGTCAACCTCTCGCCCGCCTCAGAAAACAGCTTTTTGTACTTTTCTTGTTTCTCTACAATTTCTTGAAGTTGATTTGATGTAAGTTTGAGCTGATTTTGCGTAGCTTGAGCGAGTAGAGATGTATCACAAACCAACATTTCGGGAGTAATTCCGATGTACATTAGTAGTAATTTTATTGTACGCTGTTTGGATTTGCTAATAGTATTGACACCGTTTTTGTTGAATTTTGCAAGCATTTGCGGTAGATATATGTTACTGTCCAAATTACCATAATTGCTATAGTAGACAAAGCCTGGCATAATTTTAAGTATCAACTCATCTAGCGACTTACGAATTTCGTCGGGCACATTGACAGGATATTCTATTAAATATGCACCGCTCAAGTATCTAGAAACACGCACATTATCAAAAGTTACCCGATCGCCAATTCTCTCGCGAATTAGCTCCTTGTCATATGGGCGCAATCTAAATTCCGCCGTAATAAATACAGGTAATTTTTCACTATCCATAATGTTATCGAATCTATCAATCGGGATATCGTTTTTGAGAATTTTGTTATCCGCACGAGTAGCAGGGTTAAGTTTCCACAGAGCGCGCAATAAATTACTCTTACCCGCCTCGTTTACCCCCGCAATTGCAGTAACAGAATCACAAATGACCCACCCACTATCTATAAATGAGCGAAAATTCTGAACCCTAAATCTTGTTAATTTCATATTTTACCGCCTTATGTTGTCCCGCCTCATCTTGTTTAACAATTCTCGCGAGGCGCTATGTATATTATTAAATTGTGTATCGCTAAACCGCTCAACTAACTGTGATTTGATAGGTCTATTAGTGTCAGTTTGGGGTTGATATTGAAACACATAATCATCACGCTTGTCCCGAATAGGCTTGGTGTGAGTACGAATTTTATATTTTTGTACCACATTTGCAGAAATTTGCTTTGGTGCGCGCGAATTACCCGAGGACTTGTTTTTTGCCCTATTGTGCTCAATACTAGATTTGTTATCCTCTTTTGCCGTATTTTTCACCATCTCACTAGCATCAAACGTATCAGAACTAATAGCCGTGTTTTCTATATCAACACTCTGAATATTTGGGCTACTAGTTACATCTTGCATAACCTCCAGCACCGCTTTTTCGTGTGCATTTTCAACAGCCTCATTAAACAGTTTATTCTGGCTACTAGCATCACTCTCGCTAATATTTACAGTAGTCTCATCGCCTAAAACATCTACCCAGTCCCCAAAAGACATCTGCCCCTGCGTAACTCCATTGTAAGAATCTGCATATTCAGTAT
>CAVFEX010000083.1:0-4314 GCA_963621495.1 bacterium | reverse complement strand
GAAAACAAGGCTTATGAATCTAAAAAGGGTAAGTACGACGTGCAAGGCTTTAGAAAAGGTAAGGCGCCTAAAAAGGTTATTCAACAGGCGTACGGGGACGGGGTTTTCTTTCAAGATGCTTTTACCGAACTCGCTGATGAGGCGTACAATCAGTTTATGAACGAGAATGAGAACGTGCGCACTTTTGGTGAACCTGATTTGGGGCTAGAGACATTTGCTGACGGGGTAATTGTCGGTAAAATCACTCTCAAGGTTTTGCCTGAGGTAAAACTCGGTGCATACAAGGGGCTCAAAGTTAGCGCAATTCTCAATGAGTTTACGCCTGATATGGTGGACGCAGAACTTCGCCACGCGCAAGCACATCACACGCACTCGCACCCCGCTGAGGGCAAGGTTGCCGAGACTGGCGACATTGTGGTAATTGATTTTGTTGGCAGTATCGACGGCGTGGAATTTGACGGCGGTAAGGCTGAAAATTACGAACTCGAGCTCGGTAGCCACACATTTATTGACAATTTTGAGGAGCAACTCGCTGGCCACAAGGCGGGCGAGCATGTAACCGTGGTGGTTAATTTCCCTAAGGATTACGGCGCCAAGACTTTGGCAGGCAAAGAGGCTAAATTTGAGTGTTATATCAAGTCTGTCAACACAAAACACATTCCCGAAATTGATGACGAGTTGGCAAAACACGTAGCTAATATTGACACGCTAGAGGAATGGAAGAAAGAGATTGAAGCACAAGTTCGCCACGAACTCGAGCACAAAAATCAGTCCGCAAAAGAAGACGCAATTCTCGCTCAAATTGTGGACAATTCGGAAATTGAACTGCCAAAAGAGGTTATCGACGAGCAACTCGATGTTGTGATGAGAGATTTGTCGCAGAGACTCGCTTATCAAGGTATGCGTATTGAAGATTACGCAAATTACATTGGCACGACTGTAGACGCACTTCGAGAGGAAAGACGCGATGATGCTGAGCGCATTGCCAAGACAAAACAAGTACTAGAGGCTATCGTACGCACCGAAAAATTGAGTGTCAGCGAAGAAGAAATTGAGGCTAAGATTGCCGAAATCGCCAAAATGTCAAATATGACTACAAAAGACTACAAAAAATCTATGGATAATCACAGACTAAATTATCTCTATAGTGATATACTTATGGGTAAGTTGATGAATGTGCTACTAGAAAACAACGAGGTTGTGCCTAGCGTAGACGGCGAAATTAGCAAAAAGTCGCCTAGCAAAAAGTCTGCGACAAAGACCTCTAGCACCAAGGCTGACGAGAAAAAAACTGCAGAGAAAAAAACTGCAACAAAAAAGGCTTCAACAAAAAAGACAACTACGAAAAAGGCAGATTAATCGACTAAAAAGCACTTTGATTAAATTACGCTAGAGTAACAAACTCCGCTTTTTACAAAAGCATATATTACTTTGTAATTTTGCGTAATTTTATTAATTTTCAATTTAATTTTAATTTTTACTTAAGACAACTGATTTTAGTTGTCTTTTGTTTTTTAGGGGGAGAAGAAAATGATGATTCCTACAGTTATCGACAAAACAGCAAATGGCGAACGGGTGGCGGACCTTTATTCTAGAATGTTAGAGGACCGAATCATATTCATCACAGGGGAAATAGATGACAGAGTTTGCAACACTGTTGTAGCACAGTTGTTGTATCTCGAGAGTCAAGACAACTCAAAAGACATTAGCCTCTACATCAACAGCCCCGGTGGGGTGGCGCAGTGCGGGTTGGCGATACTCGACACGATGAAATTTATTCAATCTCCCGTGTCGACGATCTGCATAGGGTTATGTGCTAGCGCGAGCGCTCTATTGCTCGCGGGCGGGACAAAGGGCAAGCGTTATATTTTGCCACACAGCAAGGTTATGATTCATCAGCCGTGGGGTAGGGTTGATGGGCAGATAACCGAAATCGAGATTTATTATCGTGAGGGAATCAAGGATAGGGCGACTTATGCTGAGCTGGTTGCTAAATTCTGCGGGAAGACCAAGGAAAAAGTTTTGGCTGATATTGAACGAGACAATTATATGTCTGCGAGCGAAGCGGTGCATTATGGCATTGTTGACAAAATTTTGAAATAAAACTTTTGGAGTGAAAATATGCGTGAAACTTTTTGTTCGTTTTGTGGCAAGTCGCACACACAGGTAAGACGGTTGGTGTCTAGTCCAAATGGTGCGTCCTTTATTTGTGATACGTGTGTAGAAATTTGTCGCGAAATTGTAGAGCGCGAGGATCGTGGCACGGTGGGGGTCGGGTTTGACATAAATCTTCCGAGCCCTGCTGAAATTAAGGCGCATTTAGATGAATACATTGTCGGGCAGGATAGAGCAAAGCGAGTTATGGCGGTGGCAGTTTACAATCATTATAAGAGGCTAAAATATAACCTCGGCACCAAGCCCAAACCCATCGCGCTAGAAAAGAGCAACATTTTGCTAATTGGCCCTACTGGTGTGGGCAAAACTTTGATAGCCAAGACGCTAGCACGTGAATTGCGGGTGCCTTTTGTGTGTGCTGACGCAACGACTTTAACCGAAGCGGGTTATGTGGGTGACGATGTCGAATCAATTCTATTAAAACTTTTAGTAAACGCCGATTATGATGTAAAACGCGCAGAAATGGGGATAATTTACATTGACGAAATTGACAAAATCGCAAGGCGTGTTGATATGCGGAATATGACGCGCGATGTGTCGGGTGAGGGGGTTCAGCAAGCACTATTAAAAATACTAGAGGGCGCGTCGGTCGAGATAACGGTTGGCGGTGGTAAAAAAGGTGCGCACAACGACACAGTTATGATGAACACGGACAATATTTTGTTTGTGTGTGGCGGGTCTTTTGTAAAACTCGATAACATTATCGCGGAACGCAAAAAGAATAAAAAAGTCGGATTTTTGCGCGAGAATTCCAGAGAGGAAAATTGGGACAGTGTCATGTTAGATGACCTCGTGAATTTTGGAATGATACCTGAGTTTGTAGGGCGGTTGCCGATAAAAATCACTCTAGACAGGTTAGATAAATCGGGATTAATTAGTATCCTTACCAAGCCAAAGAATAACCTAATTGGGCAGTATCAAACTATCCTTTCGCTCGATGGCGTGGGGCTGGAGTTTAGCAAAAAAGCTCTGGACAAAATTGCTACTCGGGCACTCGATATGGGTATCGGGGCGCGAGGGTTACGGAGTGTGCTGGAAGAAATAATGCTCGACACTATGTATGTTTTGCCAAGTGAAAAAAATATTGATAAAGTCGTCATCGACAGCGATTGCATTGAAAATAAAAAATCTCCAAAGTTTCTTTATAAAAAAACTGGCACAAAAAAAGGAATTCAAGCCACAAAATAAACAGAAGGGTATTGAAAAACACAGAAAACTGTGATATAATATCAGAAACTAAGGAGAGGTAGAAATGGAAAAGTTGAGAGATGAAGATTTTAGGATAATTGATGACCACACGGAAATTAGGCGAAAACCTACAAAGCAAGACATTTTGAGGAAAATTATAAATGGCGAAAAAGCGTATTATGATATGAAAATTTGTGCGCGCAGGAAAAATATCAGGGCGGGCAAGGACGCTATGGACGGAATTTTAGTCGAGCCTAAGGTCCGTCAACTTTTTGAGCTGGATGAAATTAACTATTCGGACGCTATTCGACTCGATTATTTTGCTTCGCTCAGTCAATTAGAGCGCAATATTTATTTTGACGCGTGGTGTCTTACTTATGATGATAACACACATCATTACTGTCAGGTAAACAGCCAACTAGCAATAGCTCTTACTGACTATGGCACGCTGGGTGTTATGGCGAGGTACTCGCTCCAAAATGCGCAGAATTTGTGCGTGAGTCAATCAGAGGCTGACAATATGCGCCCTAACAAATTGCATCAAAAACGCATTGACAACTATAATACTTTTATAAATAGCAACAGAGAATGTCTAGATGATATGGATATGATACTTATGGGGAGATTCGGTGGTAAACCTTTGGGAATTTACAAAGCCGACTCATTGCGTAAGCAAACTGCAAAAGATGTAGTAAACACAGCAAAAAGGCTGGATTTTTACTCGCTTTTTATGGATAGTGGTAGCAACTTGTTTTTTTACAATGCTATTAGAAATTTGCGTGCCTGCGGGGTGTCGCGAGAGGTTATAGCGCGTGTCCCTGAATGTGGCAAAATTCGTAATCGTTTGCATGAAGACCTTGTAAAGGAGAGTCGTTCTGATAGAAAAGCTTCTGATTTGATTATCTTGAGCGATAAAGAGAGTCGCTATATATCTCAAGAGCGTATTTAGAC
>CAVFEX010000082.1:0-4380 GCA_963621495.1 bacterium | reverse complement strand
TTGCCAATTTGACAAAAAAGTATAGCGAAATTCTGCGCAATAAATTCAGCAATATTATCCGAATTCAAGTTGTTTTTCTCAACTATATCCTGAACTTTATCGCTTTTTAGCACATACTCATACACTGGCTCAAAAAAGAGACGCATACGCTCCACCGAAAGTTTGCTACCATTACTAGTCGCAATCAACCCCCAATATTGTGCACGAACCAAATTCCGGGGCAAAATATTAGGAATACCTTTTTTGTATGTATAACACAAATAGTCTTGCGCAGGCACTATTCCGCCTGCCGCCATTTCCACAATATCCATAATTTTTTGCTCATACATTTCGGCAAAAACATCTTCAGGCAACTGGTCCTCTTGCAAATTGAGAGTCGCAACCTCTTCTTTGATTACATTAAAAAACAACACTTGTGTATCATAATCGACATGGCTAATATCCGAAGCCTGAAAATCTTGTGGATCAAAATTTGCCATAATAAACCCTCCTAAATTCCAAAATCTCGCTTGAGCGAACGAATTGACCTCTTAAAACGAAACATAAATGTCAATACAAATTCGCTAGCGGATAACAGTAACGCTACTAAAGTTGGCCATAGTATATCACACTTCAAGAAAAATAACAACAAAAATGATGTCAATGACATAATAATAATCAAAATGAGTGGCTTGAACATTTCAAAATTAACATATCCACTAATCAAGATAACTCCTCCAAACGATAGACAAATCGCCACCCACATAAATGGTATAGCATATTGTACTCCCCAGCCCCATGTATGCGTATATAATTCAATAAAAATCAAAAATCCAGTCAGCCAAAAAGATAATCGAAACAAGATTTGCGCTATGCCATCTTTCTTGAGAATCGCACGCAACACGACCGCCACGCATAATAAGACCCCAGCAACAACGTATAGAGACCAACCCAGAGTTTTGGTAATAAATAGGTCGACGACGATGCATATAACCAGCGCCAAAACTGCTAATTTTTGCAAAATTGACACAATTGGCTCGTGCTTGTCAATAATGGGCTGGTATCTTGGATAAAATAAATTATTCGATACCCCCTCACTATTGACGGCTTTTTTACACAGAGGACAATTAGATTTTTTATCCTCTATCTCTACATTACAATTTTCACATTTATCCATTTTTGCTCCTAATAGTTTGAAAACACTTTGGCACTAATACCAAAAGACGTAAGTTTTTGGAAGAAATTGCGAATTATCGCCGTTTCCGTCAGTCGCGTACTAAATGTCAATGCACATTCATCGCCATAACTCAATGCAGTAAGATTAATCTTATTTAATTTTGTCGCACCTAGCACCATAAAATAATGCTCAATATACTCGCTAACTTTTGCGGGAAGTTTAATTTGTCCAATATTTGTCAGAGTAGAGGTAAACTGACGCTCCCCCACGCGGTTATATATCAATTTGAGCGCAAAATTCTTTATCGACAGTGGCATCAATCTAACAAAAATATTCTTTTCACTATTAACATTTGCGTTTATCGAACCCTGCAAATAATCAATGTTAAAATTCTTGGACTCCTCTTTTACTCGCGCTAAAATTTCCTCGAAACTGCCGTTCTCCATTTCAATAGGCAACTCCATATTGACGAATTGCGAAAAATTTCTGAGAGTGCTACTAGCAAAAAATCTACGCATATTTACAGGCACGCTAATTTTGATAGGATATTTTTGTTGAATGTTTTTATATTTTTTATCTAATAATAGTGCTCCAAAATACACAGCAGTTAAAAATTCGTTGATGGTTGCATTGTACTTGTGTGCCACTTCTTTTATGGCTCCTACGCTGACTAGCCCTGTAACGGTACGCAACTTTTGTACCGGCTCTATGTTGCCCTTGACTTGATAAGCCGACTTTTCCCCACGCGAACGCGGTTTTTGCTTGGTCGCCACACGCTTGAACGAATCTTCATTTTCTTCCAAAGACGGTAAATCTCGCGAATTACAGTCAAAGCTAGAAATATCACTAAATACTGCACCACACAATTCAAAATAACGAATAATCAAGGTATTAAAAAATCTCGTGGCACCCCCACCGTCCGTGAGTGAGTGAAAAGTTTCAAAAGAAATTTTGTGGTCCATATATAGCACACGAAAAACTTGAGCACGATTGTTAAACGCAAAAGCCTGACATGGATAAGTTGTTTCTTTTTCAATCAATAATCTTTTGTCTAGCACCTGAAAATAATGCCAAAACACTCCCTCACGCAATGCAACATTAAAAAATGGGTAACGTTTTAAGGTGTCATCTAGCGCTATTTGAAGTTTATCCGGGTCGACTGCCTGCTTTGTAATCACAGACAGCCGAAACACACTATTCCAATTCGTCGAACTAATAGCAGGGTAAATCAGCGCCGCATTATCGAGCTTGAACCAATTTTCTCTAATGTCTCTATCGTGCATTTTGCGTAACTGCTCAGACATACGAGCACGCTCTCTGATATCTTTCTTGAGATTTTTTTGTGCTAACTGAGCCTGCTTTTTATTTTTCTTTGTTTCCGCCTTGTTTAACGATTGATGCATAATTTACCTACTTTTAGTCTTTATAGAAATTGTAATATTGTTCTACTCACTCAAAGAGTCGTCTGAACAGTCATTGACTTGAATAGTAACAGTCTCGTCTGCCAAATCATATTTACTGATAGCCAACCGGAGATCATCGATTAAGGTTTCATCTTTTATGTACCCTTGATTATCAGCATTGCTTTTTAAATTTTCCCATTCAGTATCAGTCATAATCACAAAATTGATTGACCTTTTTATTGTGATAGTACAGCTGGTGTTAGTGGCACTAGGATTGAGCGTAAATTTGTAATTTTCACCATCACGAGTACTAGTAATGACATCACTAGGCTCCCAACCGAACTTGCAATTTACACTGACAGTCATTTTTTCACTAGAAGACATTGTCTTATAGGTCATTTCTGCTGTATTAAAAGAAGCTATTGTAAAACTACAGCTGTTATACAGACTATTAAGATTATAAACCGTCTTGCCTTCAGCATTAGTTCCCTTGGAATTGTCATTTTCAACATCAACCACGCAACCTGCAAATTCAGGCCATTCATATTTTATCTTAACTACTAGCGGGTCCACAATTTTAAAACATGTATCATAACCGCTTATATTAGCATATGAAATGTAATAAAGCACACAAAGAGTAGCATCCGTTGGTAACTTTTTCTTGATCGTTAGCGTATTCGAGGAAATACTCGCATAATCTTCGGCTTGATTAGATTCTTTACTCATTTTTGAACCTAACTTACCCCACAACTCTTCCTTTTGTTTTGTTGTAAGTGAATTTGAATTAAGCGCCTGAAAGAGTGAATCAAGGTCTATAAACTTAACATCACTTTTGTCTAATTCTATAGGATTGGTAGTACTGATAAAATCTTCTTTAAATAAATACAGCAACTTGTTCATCGAGCCTTGTGTAGGTTCTGTTACTCCAACCAATTTTGAATCATCTTCGCTAATTTTCATATTAGCACTAGGTACAACCATACTCGCATCATTGGATGCTGTCTCATAAATTAGTCTATAACAAGTCTCATCGTGCGAAATTTCTGTTTCAAGCTCTTGGTCGAACTCAGTATATTCGTAATTAACGCTATCGCCAATTTTAGGTTGCAAAATCCATTGATACATATTATCATTATAACTGATATTCGCACTGGAATCCAATTCGATAGAATCAACTGCTACATTGTTTGTAACAACTACAAAACTTGACTCATAGTTTATATCCTCACCATATGTCCAATACAGTCTAAGTGTACGGCTCGGAGTAGTAGTATTAGCGGTTACATTGCTCGTCTGGAGTGTGAATTTCAAATACCGAAAATAATTTTTTGAACCTTTTAATACATTTATCGAATCATATGAAGGTACACATAAATCTGTAGTAATACTACTTGTTAAGTCGGTAAAAATAGGGCTATTGCCAACAACTGTTTCTTTCAAGTTAACCCTAACATATTTGCTACCGTCAAAAGTTTGATAACTATCAGCAATCGCTAGAGGAGAATTCGGTACAGCATAAATTGTAACTGCGTTTGCATTTTGACTACCCGCTCCCATGTTAAGAGACTTATCTAAACTCACAATAGAATTTTCATCCCAGTTACCATCATCGTTGTCATTCGCGGTATAAAAGGTAAAACTTGATAATCTTTCGACTACTTTTACCTCCAAAACAGCAAATGATTGATGAACAATATACTGCCCGCTTGAAAATGAGGTCATATCGTTTTCATCATTAAATCTACAAAAACCTTGAGCTAACACATACTTTTCGGGGTTGCTTGCAACTTTTGCACTATCAAAAGTAATTATCTTGTAGTC
>CAVFEX010000081.1:0-4464 GCA_963621495.1 bacterium | reverse complement strand
GACAAGGGCCGTTTTTTCTACGCGCTCAAATGTTAGCATTATTTGTTATGATTATTCATAGTTTATTGTATGAGTAAGGTTTTACAATTCAAAAACGGTCTTGATGATTATCTCAATCTTTATGATTTGCGTATGCAGGAGCGTGATTTTTTGGGGGCGCTAGATGCGGGCAGAAATGCTCTTTTATGTGCGCGAACGCGAATTGACCGCGAGGCTATCAATTTGCTTTTGAGTGAGGCATATTACGAAATGGGGCTAAATGTTTTAAGTTGCGAGCACGCTTTTCGAGCGGTTAGTAATATCGAAACTCGTGCCAATGCATATTTTTGTATCGGCAAAAATTTGGTAAGTTTAAAAGAATACAAGTTGGCGGTTAAGTATTTTGATGAGGTTTTGAGTTTTAATTGCGATGGCGAGTTGGTTGGCGCGGTGTATGAGTGGTGCGAATTTATTCGCGAAAATCTGACTCAGCGTAATAAATTCGACCCGATTTTACTGACACGAGCACTTGTTCGGCAAAAAAGATATGACACCGCTCTTGCGCAACTCGAACCTTATTTGCAAAAAAATGATATCAAAACTCTGGTTGCTTATTGCGATATTTTGGTGCTGGCGGGCGAGCATAATCGAGCGCGTGAACTGTTGCAACAAATTTTGAGTTTTGATATGTACAACACGGGGGCAATTATTGTGTTGGCAAATATTTGTATGCTGGACGGCGATTACACGAGCCTTGAGATGAATCTTTGTAAACTCAACGAACTGCATCTCAGTGTTGATGAATTAGAGGTGGTAGGTGGTATTTATGCGAGGAGCGGAAATTATGCGAGTGCCATCAAAAATTATCAAAAAATGCTCGAAAAAGATGAATTTAACGCAAAAATTATGCTTTTTATCGCGATTTGCTACTATAATCTCGGGGACAACAAAGAGGCGCTCTATTATATCGGTCGTGCTCGCTGGATAGATATTGAGAACCCCACGTTCAACATTTTTTATGAGATTTTTAGTCTAAAACAAGAGAAAAATTTGCAAGTTTCGACAACAGTTCCACTCAAAACAGGGCAAGAGAAGCTCAATTTTGTGTTAGAAGCGATTGATTTACAGAATTTTGATGGAATTTTTGAGACTTCGCTAACATTGGCTAACGATATTGAGTGGACTATGACGCTCAAAAATGCTGAGTTCACGCAAAAAATCGTGCAAAAACTCGCTTTTTCACGCAAAAAATCAATAATTTCGCTATATAACAAGGAAATGCTGTCAACTCGTGTCGGGGAAAAACAAAAATTCTATCTAGCTAAATATGCGCTCGTGAACGCAAAATCTGGCGCGATTGACTTTACGAACAATATGCGATATCACAGTTTCAGATTAAAAATCCCAAAGCACATTGCGAGTAACCTAAATTTGTGTCGCGGGTTTTGTGGAGCGGTGGTTTATGCCGAAATTTACAATTTAGATGTAAACTTGGACACAATTAATCAAAAATTTAAGTTGAAAAGTCTAGAAAATATTGATTTTCCATTTTCGGAAAATTTAATTAGTTGCCTTTATTTTTATGAAAATACTCAAATTTTGGAGCAGGCGTGCATATATTTTGATACGCAAAAAGATGAGGTCGAAAGGGCAATTAAGAGTCTAAATTGGCAATAATTTTATAAAAAAACGCAAAAAAACGTAAAAAAACAGCAAAATTGAGGTAAAAATGTCAAAAAACTGCAGTATTTTTGGTCAAAGCGTCGTGGTCGGTGCGGTAATGTTTGGATCCATTGTTGGGGCCGGGTTCGCTAGTGGCAAAGAAGTCTGGTTCTATTTTGCACAGTTTGGCTGGGTGTGTTTCCCGTTGATTTTGCTCGCTGGGTTTTTGCTATTTGTATTGGGATTTTGGTTTTTAGAATTTGGAAAACACAATGGAATTGAGTCGGTTCAGCAAATGAATCAGCAACTTTTTGGACGCTGGAGTAGTGTGGGCGAGGTTGTTTTTATATTTAGCAATCTTATTTTGTTGTCCGCGATGTTTGCTGGTGCTAATTCGCTATTTGATATCGTTTTGGATACAAATATTTATCGTTTTGCGAGTATTTTTACTGCAATTATTGCAATTTTTGTCAGCTGGCTTGGTTTTTCCAAGATGGTCAAAGTCAACACTCTAGTGGTGCCGTTTTTGGTTCTGGTCGTAATTGTGGCTTTTGTTTATTGTTTTACAAACTCCACGGGCTTTGTGGTGCCACTTGTGGACGGCACTGATAGGCTACTCAGTGCGATTTTCTTTTGCATACTCTATGTGTGTAGCAACCTCTATTTTGCGGGATTTATTTTTGCTCGGCTTGGGCGTGAACATTGTTCTCGGGCGAATTTGTGGGGGTCCTTTTGTGGGGCAGTTTTCCTGGTCTTGTGTTTACTCGGTATGGTTGTGTCAATATATCTTAACCCATACAGCTCAATGTCGGATATGCCACTAGTGTACATCGCAAAATCTGTTGGGGCGACATTTGGCACGGCGACCCTTTTGGTAGTGTGGCTCGGAATTCTCACGACAGCGGTATCGTTGATTTATACAATTTCAATTTGGCTAACCAAATTTTCCGTGTCTTATAAAATCGCAACTGTTCTTGTTTGCATAATTTGTCTAATTGTTTCTGGGTTGGGTTTTGGTGTTATTGTGAGTTACTGTTATCCCGTAATGGGGATTTTCGGTGTAATTTTTATGTTAAAAATGATATTTTATGAGCGAAAAATACGCAAAAAAGTGAGGGCGGTGTGAATAAAATTATGAGTAAAAATTATTTTAAAAAAAATCGTAAAAAAATCTCAAAAAATATAAAAATAATTGACCCCAAAAGCACTTTTATCGAGGAAAATGTCGAAATTGGCGAAGGTACTATTATATATCCGAATAATTATATAAAAAATGGTGTAAAAATCGGTAAAAATTGTGTTATTTTGCCAAATAATTTGATAGAAAAATCACAAATCGGGGACAACGTTAATATTGGACCGAGTAGTCATATTCGCCCCGACACGGTAATTTGTAAAAATGTCAAAATAGGCAATTTTTGTGAGATAAAGGCTAGTTTTGTGGGGGATAGTTGCAAAATTTCGCACCTTACCTACATAGGAGACACTATTATAGGAGAACGGTGCAACTTTGGTTGCGGGGTCATTACTGCAAATTTTAATGGCAAAATCAAGCAAAAAATTGAAATCGGCAACGATTGTTTTTTGGGTTGTAACGTAAACCTCATAGCGCCACTAAAAATTGGGGACAACTGCTACATTTGTGCAGGTGCTACTGTAACCAATGATTTAAAAAACGACACTTTTTTGTCGCCTAATCGGGAGTGTGTAATTGCACCGCGTAGGCATAAAAAATAGGAGGTAAAATTTGGATAAAATTGCGGTAATTTTGGCGGGCGGAAGGGGGAGTCGAATGCTACTTAAAACTAGCAAAATTCTTGCCCCTATTTGCAACAGACCAATTTTATATCATATTCTAAATTCATTAAAAAACATTGATTTTGTGCAGAAATATATCGTTTTGGGCGAAAATTGCGCGCAAATTAAACCTTATTTGCCTAGAAATATGAAAATTGTTATTCAACCTCAGCCTCGAGGAACGGGGGACGCTTTTGGGTGCGCGTGTGCGCAATTTACAAATTTTTGTGGGCGCGTGCTACTCCTAAATGGCGACGGACCTATTGTGAGCGAATCTGTTTTAAGGCGAATTTTGTCAAATTCTGACGCGAAGATGACAATTTTTACAGGAATTATGCCTCAAAATGAGAATTTGGGCCGAATAAAACGACAGAACGGGAGAGTTGTGGACATAATCGAGGCGAGCGATTGTGCACAAAAAGACAAAAAATTAATGGAAAAAAATCTTGGAATTTATAGTTTCGATAATCGCACATTGCAAAAATATATCAAAAAATTGACCTGCAACAACGCTCAGAATGAGTACTATGTAACCGATTTGGTCAAGATTTTTGCTAAAAATCATCAAAAAATTGCTACAATTATGCAAAGAACAAATGAGTTTTATCTTCCGAGCGTAAATGATTTAAGTGAACTAAGTAACTGTCAGAAAATGATGCAAAAATATATTAATTTGCAGTGGTTAAGAAACGGCGTCCATATTTTGTACCCTGATAACACTTTTATTGATTGCGAAACACAGATTGATAAGTTTTCTACAATATACCCGAACTGTGTGATTATCAATAGTAAAATAGGCGAAAATTGTACAATTTATCCGAATTGTGTAATAAAAAACGCAAAAATTAGTCCAAATTGTACTATTGGTGGCGGGTGTGTGGTTAAAAATAGCAGCGTTTTCAATGATTTGGCCCCGCTAACCTTTATTAATAAAAACAATCAAAAAGACTATTAAATTAACTTTATTTTACAAATAGTTAACAAATTGGTAAAAATATAATATAAAGCGGAAATGACGAATAAATT
>CAVFEX010000080.1:0-4488 GCA_963621495.1 bacterium | reverse complement strand
GCTATAAGCCATTTTCCATGAATTTAAACAAACTTATCAATATGATCAATGGTAATACAACAGGCGGTATATCGGCATTGAAGACGACTGTATCATCGTCAGCGTTGACTGCAGCAGATTTGCGGGAAAAGACATTAGGCAAAACGAGCGGGCAAAGTATTGTAGTTCGTCTTGGGGGGTTGGATTGGATTGTAACTTATGTGTCGCTAGACACCTCGGGCAATGTTATCGCCACATTATGGTTAACCAGCGAATGTCAAGAAAAATGGGCGAGCGAAGAAGATGTATCTGTAGGGAGTGATACTACTGGGTATTATATCATATCTAATGGAACTCTATTGAGTACATGGTCTGCAGGTTGGTATTCAAGCGATTCAAACAACTATCCATTTACCGCTACGACCAAGTATCCTAGCAATATGTATGGCACAAGCTATATTCGTGCAGTCACTCTCAACAATGGTGGCTCTTATGCTACTTCTAGTACTGCCACAACTTCGGCGACTCAGAGTTCTGCTAGTAAATTTGCCATTTACACAATGTCTACATACGGCTTAACAAGTTACATTGTCAAGCCCAATAATATAAAATGGATGACTAATAGGCAAGATCCGACAAAAAGAGGCATCAACATAGACTACTGGTATAACAATGAGTCTCTAACATCATCTAATAGTTATGGTTATCAGGCCACGGGTGGAGATAATAATGATGGCTGGTGGGGAACTGATGATATTACATACTGTTATGAATCAAAAACCAGTTATAATGCATGGGGGAATGATAATTTATGGTTACCCAGCCTAACAGAAACGGGGTATACCGGCGAATCTGCTGGATTATGGTCAATTAATAAGGCGGAGCGCTCATCGGGCTTTTATTGCTGGTCCCGGTCCGCTATCTGTGATTCTGTGCAAGATGTCGCTGAAATTTCTGATGGCTACTGCATTGGATATGTCCCATCCAACAGCAGCGTTCGGCCCGCGCTAAATTTAAATCTTACATCTGCTGTATCAAAAGCCGAATCTCCCAAAGCAATAATCTCTCTTAATAAACAAAATGGTTACGGGGGAGATGTAGATGTTTATTTATCTAGTTTAAATACAACATTACCGACGATTACTATACCGACTCGCACGGGTTACACATTCGGCGGATACTACACGGGTACCAACGGCACGGGTACAATGGTATACAATGCAGACGGCACACCAGCATTGACAGTCTCTACCTCTGTAGAAAATACCACGATTTACGCTAAATGGACCGCAAATAGTTATACACTTACATTAAATAATCAAAATGCAACCACTGCTGGTACAACAAGTGTAGTGGCGACCTATGATTCTGCGTTGCCGGAGATAACTGTACCAATTAAAACAAATTGTACTTTTTTAGGGTATTATACAGGGCGAAAAGGTACTGGCAGTTTAATTTACAATGCTAATGGAACTTCTGCACTAGAAAAATCAAACTTTACTTACCAAACCACGCTATATGCATATTTTGTGGTCAATGAATTACTGTTAGACCCTACTAGTGCCACATCTACAAATCCGTTTAATGAGTCAAGTGTAACAGCTCTTATTAATATGATAAATGGCAACACCACTGGTGGAATTACTGAGATAAAAAGTATAATTGAAGCTAAAGATGGTAGTAGTGGGCCCAAGGCTATAAATGCTACAGAAATAAGGGAAAAAACTTTTAATAAGACTAACGATAGTAGCATTATTGTGCGTCTCGGAGGCCTTGACTGGATTGTAACCTTTGTGTCGCTAGATGAATATGGGAATGTTGTGGCTACATTGTGGCTAAGCAACAACCATCAAAATGCTTGGAGTACGCAAAATCAAAGTCTTGGTTCATATTATGGCATTGTAAATGGCGGAATATATAGTGACTGGTCAGCAGATTGGTATGAAAGCGGGCTTGAGCTTATTTATCCTAGTAATATGTACGGCACAAGTTACATACGCGCAGAGACTCTCAATAATGGAGGAGAATATGTTGCAAACAAAGCTGATGCAATCGCTGGCACCCTAACATCTGCCGTTCAGAGCGATTCTAATCCATTTGCTTTGTATACAATGGATAAATATGGTCTGACAAAATACATATCAAAACCAAATGATATGGCTTGGATGATTAATCGTCAAGACCCATCTAAAAGAGAGTATAAATCTTATTGGTTAAATAATGAGTCTCTAAGCTCATCTAATACATATGGCTATTCCGCAACAGCGACATCATATGTTTCAAACGGCTGGTACACATATAATAGTAAAACTTACTGTTACGAAGAAAAAGCTGGGTATAATGCATGGGGGAATGACAATTTATGGTTACCTAGTATAGCTGAAACGGGAATGGGCACAAATCAAGTTGGCCTTTGGGCGTTAAATTACATTGAACGTTCCACCTATAATGGGAGTACTTCTTCAATCTCATCATCTTTTAAAATAGGATCATCTAATTCAAAACAAAATACTACAACCGCATATAATTCATCTTGGTCTCGTTCTTCTTCATTTACAGGTGCCTCTAGTAGTTATAGTCTCTATCCATCTGGCAGTGGTTTTAATGAACATGCAGTAAGCTATAGTGACGCCGTTCGTCCTGCGCTAAATTTAAATCTGTCCTCTATTTGCGCAGTTGCTAAAATTACACTAAACAAGCAAAATGAGTCGGACGAAAATAAGGTCATATATTTAACAGAATCCAACACAATTCTGCCTACAGTTGCCATACCGACTCGTGTTGGTTATAATTTTGCGGGATATTACACAGAACCAAACGGAAATGGTACTCAAATATATTATGCAGATGGAGTGCCTGCCATATCTGTCTCTACCTCTGTAGAAAATAAGACTATCTATGCAAAATGGGTCGGAGTAAATATTGCATTTGATGATCGTAGTGCTACGACGGCTGGCTCGATCAGTAGTATTTCGGTGGCTTATGGTGATACTTTGCCACAAGTTACGACGGTTCCTACAAAGACTGATTACACGTTTTGCGGATACAAAACTTGGGATGGAGTATTAATTTATAATTCAGATGGTACGCCCGCGATTGAGACATCAACTTTTGAAGAAGACACCACTCTCTATGCGTTTTGGAGCCCTGTATCACTAGATGATTATATAATGTCCGACTTTGATTATACCTTGACTAACCCCTATACAGGTAGATATTCAGCTAGTGTAAACTGGACAGCAATAGCGCCTGCTGATTCGGCTGATTTACCTAAAAATTCGGGAGTTACTTGTGGTTATATCAAATCTACCAATGAGGGGAAGAGTGGTTCTTCTGGGTTTAGAATTTCTTTTACAACTCCTTGCTCTGCTCAGATCACAGTTTCCTATTTAGTTAGTTCTTATTCAGCAAATGCCTATTATGGGCAATTGCAAATTTATTCTAATTCAAGTAAACAATCATTGACTAATTATTATGGCGAAAACTCTATTTTCACGACCTATGTTTTTAATGTTTCTGCGGGTTCTAATACTTTGGAATTCTATAATTATAAATCCTATTCTACTGGGTACAATGATGATTGTGTTTATATATCAAGTATTAAGATCAGAGGAGTTAATTCAGCCATTTATCTTAATACAAATAGTGGGACGATAAATAGTGATAATATATACAATTACTTGGAGGGAGTGGGTGCGACATTACCGACAGACATCACGAGGACCGGGTATACATTTGCAGGTTGGTATGAAAGTCCTAGTTTTTCGGGGGAGGCTGTAACCAATATTTCTACTACTGATACTGGAGATAAATCTTATTATGCTAAATGGATTGCTAATATTTATAATATAAAAATAAATCTCAATAGTGGAATCGGAGCAGCGGACACATCTTATACTTTTTCAGAGGAAAATCAGACGAGAACCATAAGCGACCCTACTCGAACTGGTTATACTTTTAGAGGTTGGGATATTGAATGTGATGGAGGAAGCCCAACATTTTCAGGTACGACTCTTATAATTCCTAAGAATTGCTTAGGGACAATTACATTAAGTGCTAAATGGGTTGTTACCATATCCTCAGTAACCCTCAACGCAAACGGCGGTACGATAAACTCTGGCAATGTTACCTCTTACACCTATGGCACGGGCGCAACTTTGCCTACTGATGTAACGAAGTCTGGATTTACTTTTGGCGGTTGGTACGAGAGTTCGACTTTCTCGGGCTCGGCGGTAACTCAAATTACTATAACCGATTATGGCAATAAAACATATTATGCCAAATGGACGGCGACTATTTCTGTAACGGAGAGTATTAGTGGGGCTTCTGGGATATTGAGCGGTGGAGGTGTATATGTTGAAGGGGTAAGTTTTACTATTAAGGCATATGCGACGACGAATTATGTGTTTCGCTTTTGGTTAAAAGACGGGGTAACATTTACAAATAACACTAAAAATGAGCTAACGATTATTTCTGCTGGCCACGCCACCTACACCGCGGTATTTGAGG
>CAVFEX010000079.1:0-4540 GCA_963621495.1 bacterium | reverse complement strand
TTTATGATTTTTGGGTATATGGGGTGAGTTTTATAAGTTGCTTTACCTTAAAATCTCATTGATTTCGCCACCGCCGAGGCAATTCTCGTTTTCGTCATAGAGTACGGCAAACTGACCTTGGGTTATAGCGCGTTGCGGTTCTGCAAAAACAAGTCTAACATTGTTGTTTTCTATTATAGCAGTAACTTTTTGGTCTGCCTGTCTGTAACGAAATTTTGCAAAACACTCAAAAGTTTTGTTCTGAGGTAGAGTGGGTATCCAGTTAAATCCTGCAGTAACTAGTCCTAGTGAATAGAGTGAGTCATCGCGCCCTTGCTCGACGTAGAGAGTGTTTGTGGTCAAGTCTTTCTTGGCTACGAACCACGCACCCTGTTCTTCGCCACTCTGACCACCAATTCCTAATCCTTTGTGTTGACCGATTGTGTAATACATTAGTCCTTGGTGCGTGCCGATAGTTTTTCCGCTCATTGTCTTGATTTCTCCTGGCTGGGCGGGGAGGTATTTGGACAAAAACTCTCTAAAGTTACGTTCGCCAATAAAACAAATTCCTGTGCTGTCTTTTTTCTCGGCGGTAACGAGCCCGTTTTCCATTGCGATTTTGCGAACTTCGGGTTTGGCAATATCTGAAAGTGGGAATAATACCCAACTAAGTTGCTCCTGGTTTAATTGATTTAGAAAATATGACTGGTCCTTATTTTTGTCAAATGCTTTTTTTAGATAATGTAGACCGTTTTTAGTAACTTTTTTTGCGTAATGTCCTGTGGCGATATAGTCAGCACCCAGCATTTTCGCGCGCTCTAAAAAAGGCCCGAATTTGATTTCGCGATTGCATAAAACATCGGGGTTAGGAGTACGCCCCTCACGATAACTCTTCAAAAAATACTCAAAAACTCGCTCATAATATTCTTTGCTAAAATTTACTGAATAATATGGGATACCGATTTTGTCGCAAACTTTTCGCGCATCGTCATAATCTTTTGTGCTAGTACAACGCCCGAGAGCGTCTTTTTCTTCCCAATTTTTCATAAAAAGGCCAATAACCGAATAGCCTTGTTCTTTTAGCATAAGAGCGGTTACACTACTGTCCACGCCACCGCTCATTCCCACGACAACTGTTTTCATAATTTACTTTTCCTTTAATACTACGGGTACTTTAAATTTTTTGAAAATAATGGCTAACAAGTCTTTGAGCCACGACACGCAAACTATTACGCCATACATACAAGAAATTACAAATACAGCGTTGAGGACCCGTGTGTTGTACGTGGAAATAATCGCCTTTTGGATACCTGCGTCAAAGCCATATATGGCGCCCGGAATCATAATGCAAGCAAAAAAGTATATACTACCAATCAGATAAAAAATGGCGCTGGCGTACCTTTGCGTATAAAATCGATGACCACCGAAAAATCCCAGAAAAATGCATATTAACAACGTGTTTTTATAACTTAAATCTTTTGGAAAAATCGAGCTATAAACAATTTTTTCGGGCTGATACGTGCGTTTTGCCTCTCTTACTGCCAAAAAAGATGCTTCACGCACTTGGCTAAGCCGAGTACCGCAAGTAAAACAAATTGGGCTCTCGTGAGGGATTCTCGCTCCACATTTTGGACAACGCAATATAGTTTTCTCCTTTTATTTTTAACTATATTTTTAATAGATTTATAGCATTTTTAGACTGTTTTTGTTTTATAATCAAAGTGCGTAGTCTTAATTAAAAGTGCAAGTCAATTACACAAAAGCGACTAGGGTTAAAAAGTCTAAAGTACTGATATAAATATATAACAAACATTGCAATTTGTCAAAGAAATTTTGTAGTAATTAATTTGAAAAATATTTTTTAGTAGGTGGGGTGGGAGAATAATTTAACATATATGCGTGTATTTTTAACATATTTTTAATAAATTAATGCAAATCTTTATTTTGGTAGTTTAAAAAGTGTTAGCACTGTAGTTAATTATTTTTAAAAGGACTTTGCGCTAACATATTGGGGGGCGGGGCGTTCCGCGGGTGCTTCCCGCGGAACGGAGCCCACGGCGTCCGCCGTGGACTCAATAAGTAAGAGCGGGGAAAAACCGCTCTTACTTATAGCCCCGCCCCCTTCGTGCCAAGTGCTGACTTTGTCGTCTGCACTTGGCACATAAAAACAACGGGCATTTTTTATATTTTTGTTAGTTTAATGTTTTGATTAATTTTACCAGGTCGATAATTCGGTTGGAATAACCCCACTCGTTGTCGTACCAGGCTACAATTTTTACAAATTGGTCATTTAGCATAATTCCAGCAGTTGCATCAAAAATACTACTGTGATAGTCGCCATTAAAATCACTAGAAACAACTGCGCGGTCCTCATAGCCCAAAATTCCGTCCATTTCGCGTTCACTAGCACGCTTCATTGCTTTGCAAATTTGCTCATATGAGGTCGGCCTTTTAAGTTTTACAGTAAGGTCTACACAAGACACATTGAGAGTAGGGACCCTAAAAGACATACCAGTGAGTTTGCCCTTTAATTCGGGGATAACAACACCGATAAGTTTTGCTGCTCCGGTGCTACTAGGGATAATATTAAACCCAGCCGAGCGCCCACCACGCCAATCTTTCTTTGATGTGCCGTCCACAGTCAACTGTGTGGCTGTAATCGCGTGAATTGTGCTCATTAATCCCTCTTCGACACCGAAATTATCGTGCAAAACTTTTACAATAGGGGCGAGGCAGTTTGTAGTGCAACTAGCGTTTGAAATAATTTTCATATCTTTTGTTAATGTGTCATCATTTACGCCCATTACAATTGTCGGGATATTTTCACTCTTGGCAGGGGCGGAAATAACTACGCGCTTTGCACCCGCCTTGAGGTGGAGTTCTGCCAGCTCATATGTGGTAAATTTACCGCTACATTCAATGACGACATCAACATTAAGTTTGCCCCAAGGAATATTTTGTGGCTCTTTTTCGCTGTAAAAGGCGATCTTGTGGCGGTCCACTACCAAATTGCCGTCTTTGTGAGAAACTACTCCATCATATTCTCCGTGTGTTGTGTCAAAATTAAACATATAGCTGGCGTATTCATCATCCATAAAGGGGTCGTTGATTGCCACTAAATCTACATCTTTTGTCTGCATTGCAATGCGAGCGACCAACCTACCGATACGCCCAAATCCATTGATTCCAATCCTAATTGTTTTCATACTTCACCTTACTTTTCTTTTTTGGTTTTTGATGTTGTCTTGCCTGCAACTTTGCTAGCGCTAACCTTTTTGGGGTTTGTTTTCTTTTTTGTAGAATCTTTTTCGTTTGTTTTCTTGTTACTTTTCTCTGTGGGCTTTTTTGTTTTTGTAGTTTTTGTTTTTGAATCAGACTTGGTGTTAGCTGTGTTTGCAACTTTTTTGTTCTTGCTCGTTGTAGAACGGGTTGGCTTGCTCTTTTTGACTTTTTGCTCAGTTAACTTGTCTGCTTCTTGCTTGAGCATATTTAGTGATGAGGTAGCTTCACTCTCGTCTTCTTCTTGGTAAAATTGCTTGGCTAATTCGTAGTTATAACTGATATAGTCTTCAATATTGAGTACGGGTTCATTTTGTAAATCTACCGCCACAGGATATCCGAGCCGAGCTCTATATAATATTCGGCTACTCAGTACGCTAGCTAAAATCCCTGCCAAAATCCACAGTACTAGCGCAATTAGCACCCAGCCAGAGTACACACCGCCATTGAATAGCGGATAAACGAGTGCCAATCCTATTAAAACCAAAATATACACAAAGGTCAAAATGCCGAGGGTCAGGATAGATTGATTAATCTGCTTTTGCTCATACGATGGATTGTCGTAGACATTTTTCTCGGACACGATACGCAAAGTCTTGTTGGGGTCGGCACTAACTAATCTCAATGCTTTACTGAGAGTCGGGTTCATAATTATGGTGTTGATAGAACGCGAATTCAAATAAATTACTCGCGCATCACAACACATATCTTGTCCGTGTCCCAAAATTCGGAGCCCCATTTGATAGGTCATACGCCCGAGAGATGTAAAAATTGATTTGAACCAATTCTCTTTGTGGCGGACAAAAACCAAGTCAGCGCCGTCGTAATGTTTGTTGAGAATATCCAGCATAACTTGCGGGTTGGTGTCGATGGTACATAGCAAGACATCGCCATTATCCGAAACGTCCATTGCAGAATAAATTTGAGTATTTATATTGGTCGATGGTGCAGAAATTATCAAATGCCGATTTTTTTGCTGGCAGACTATCCGACTCAATTCATCTTTGAATCCATAGTCCGAGCAAATTGTATAGATAATCTCATATGGTTCAGCGAACTGCTCCATAACCTTACCAAACTCCGCATCTCTTTCTTTGAGATTGTAATTGGTATCTCCGTCCGTAGTAACAATTAGAGAAATCATATCTTACCTCTCATATTTTTTTCAAACTACAAATGCTTTGCACAAAGATAGTTTATACATATTATATAATTTTATCGGTTTTTTTCCAAATAAAATCGCATATATTTTTTAATTAATTCTAAATTTGTCGATTTTTTG
>CAVFEX010000078.1:0-4570 GCA_963621495.1 bacterium | reverse complement strand
ATTTGTCTAAGTTATTTGACTCAAAACTACTCATTACTTTATAAAAAATAGGCAAACAAATCACGCATTTTTCCCTGGTATATTCTACTTTTTAATTACACATAATTTACTTGCGAATTTATTATACCTTTGTGCATTTTTTTTGTCAATAGTTTTTAACCACTTTGCGATATTTTGTCGGATTTCCAATTGAATAATCATATACCAATTTTAAAATACATTGCACAAAAAAACAGGACACTTTAATAGAGTGCGTCCTGCAAAATAGTCGTTATCTCATTTTTAGTTTAGCACTTACAATCAAAACATTGCATAGGTTGACGGGTTGCCGATTTTTAAAACTTTGGCTATCCTTATTGCTGAAAAATACACCAAGTTAGGCGCATAAAAAAGTGGGCACCTAGATTAACCTCAAAAGTTAACCTAGGTGCCCACTAAAATAATTTTGTCGGAATTTATTTATCCAATTCTTTCATAATTAGTTGTTTCATTTCTTCTTCAGAAATTATGCCCTCTTTGTGCAATTCGCGTATTTTGTCGATTTTTGTCAGTGATTCAGTTTTATCCTCTTCGGCAGACTCAAAATGACTATCTAGCGTTTCTTCTGGTGTAAAGGACATAACAGGTCCATCAGTTAGTGGCGATGGCTTTTTCTTGACACAAAGTGAAGCAATAAACAGACCAATACAGGTTAGGCAAGCGAGAGTTTTTAATATAGAAAACACGCTCTCAGAGGTAGTTAGCGAAGAAACATATATTAAAAACGAAATGATATTTAGCACCAAAAGAGTAATTGTCAGCCCCTTGAACTCGGTGTTCTTTTTGGCAGGATTGGTGCACATAATGGCACCACACACAATTATCGCCACGCAATAAATTAACATTATGACGAGCGTGCCGATAAGAATTCCAGCCACACCTAGCTCCAAAAATTCGGCGGGCATACCAATATTGATTAAAAAATCCTTGCTAAAAGAACTAAACACTATAAGAGTCAACAAAAAAAATACAGCAGAGCACGCTCCACTCACGATACTAATTATCGCGCCCGCGAGTTGCAACTTTCTTTTAGTTTCTGTCATAATTTCTCCTTGGAATTTATAATAATTTATTATATCATAGATATGTTAAAAATGCAAACTTATTAATGAATTTACACATTTTAATATAAAACACATAAAAAGCGGGCCCCGTGCAACACAAGACTCGCTCCTTAAATTATTAAAATTTATTTTTCTAAATGAAAAAAATTTAAAATAAAATTAATTATTAAAATCAGCGATGCTCCGAGTATCGCACCACAAAAACCGAGAGTTTTGGAGCCCGAAAGTTTTTCATAAGTGTCGAGCGGTCCATCTTTGTTTTTTCTCTTGTCTGGATTCAAGCACAATAAAATGCCCATCACAATTAACACCACTCCCAGCAAAATTTCGCCTATATTACAGACTAAAAAGTTAGTACTCTGAGCATTAATATTACCGATATCAACCATAGCACTCAGGATAATGATGCCCATACTCAGAACAATCGCGCCCAAAATAATACTCATAATCGCCCCAGTCAATAGCAAAATTCGTGAATTTTCCATAACTCATACCTCAAAATTGCATTTTTAAATCAATAATTAAACAAAAACCCGCAAAAATGTAAAAAATTTAGTTTATACTATACCGTTTTTGGCTCTATATCTAGCTACAGCGCGCTTGTCGTGGTCAAGAATTGTTTTGCGCAAACGGAAAGACTCGGGCGTAACTTCGAGCAATTCATCATCGTTTAAAAATTCAATCGCTTTTTCCAGGCTCATAATTTTAGGCGGAATTAGGCGCAATGCGTCATCAGAAGAACAGCTACGCATATTGCTCAACTGCTTGCGTTTGCAAACATTGACTACCAAATCATCGCCCTTAGGGTTCTCGCCGACAATCATACCACCGTAGACCTTGTCGCCAGGGCTCACGAACAGGGCGCCACGCTCTTGGGCATTTGCGAGTCCATAAGTGATACACTCGCCCGCCTCGTGTGCAACAAGCGCCCCACAAACTCTGCGCTCAATGTCGCCCTTGTAATAATCGTAACCGTAGTGAACGCTACTCATAATTCCCTCTCCGCGAGTGTCGGTTAGTAACTCGGACTTGTACCCAAAGAGTCCGCGACTTGGCACCAAAAACTCCAAGCGCGTGCGACTGCCTTGAGGCTTCATCTCCAAAAGCTCGCCTTTGCGAATACCCATTTTGCTCATCACGGCGCCCACACAATCGCTAGGCACATCGACTACCAAACGGTCAATCGGCTCCATTTTTTTGCCATTTTCGTCCTCTTTGAACAAGACTTTTGGCATAGAAACTTGGAACTCGTACCCCTCTCGGCGCATATTTTCAATCAATATGGATAGGTGCATTTCGCCACGTCCACGCACACGAAAAGCGTCGGTAGAATCGGTAGGCTCAACACGCAAGGACAAATCTTTGACCATTTCTTTCTGCAACCTGTCGCGCAAGTGCCGACTTGTTACAAATTTACCTTCTTTCCCAGCGAACGGGCTGTCGTTGACCATAAAAGTCATCTCCACACTCGGCTCGCTAATTTTTACAAATTCTAGAGCACTAGGGTTATCCACATCGCATACCGTGTCGCCAATTTTAATATCGCCCAACCCAGCAATACAAACAATGTCGCCCGCGCTACTCTCCTCAGTTTCCGCCTTTTTCATACCGTCGTATACAAAAAGTTGTTGAACACGAATTTTAGTAACTTGTTCTGGGTGAAAATAGTTTGTAATCGCAACCATTTGCCCAACTTTTACACTGCCGTTCACGATTTTACCAACAGCTAGTTTGCCCAAAAAGTCATTATGCTCAGTGTTGCTGACCAGCATAGAAAACGGCTGAGTCCTGTCCCCGCTAGGACTAGGAATATGCTCGATAATCTCCTCAAATAGCGGAACCATATTCGTCCCTAATTCGTCGCGCTTTTTGCTGGCAATTCCCTGCCTTGCACTCGCGTAAATTACAGGGCTATTGAGTTGGTCCTCGTTCGCGTTTAAGTCAAACAACAATTCCAAAACCTCGTCCTCGACCTCTGCAATTCTCGCGTCAGGACGGTCAATTTTGTTGATAACCACGATAACTTTTAAATTCAGCCCGAGTGCTTTTTCCAATACAAAACGAGTCTGAGGCATAGTACCCTCAAAAGCGTCCACGACCAAAAGAACGCCGTCTACCATTTTGAGTACGCGCTCCACCTCGCCACCGAAATCGGCGTGTCCAGGGGTATCAATCACGTTAATTTTGTAGTCCTTGTAGTGAATTGAGGCGTTTTTCGCCAAAATTGTGATACCACGCTCGCGCTCAAGGTCGTTTGAATCCATTACGCGGTCGCCCACCTCCTGATTGCTCCTAAACACTCCACCTTGCTTTAATAACTCGTTGACCAAACTAGTCTTGCCGTGGTCCACGTGCGCAATTATCGCAATGTTTCTAATCTTACTCTGTTCCATTTTATACATTCTCCTAACTTTTGCTTATCACAAAAAACAAGATAGAGCGTGAACGCTCTATACTTTATTTACCTTTTATTATATCACATTTTTTATCAACAATCAATACAAATTTCGCAATTTTTTGAAATTTTTTTGTCGTCGTTTTGTAATCTGTAATAATTTTAATATAAGTTTTAACAATTGACAATTAAAAAAGTGAACCTCAAAAGTTAAATTACTTTTGAGGTTCCCCACATTAAAGTATTTTTTTGTTTAGTTTTTTACAATAAAGCTGTTTTGTTTAAGAAATAAACGCATTTTGGTTGTTTCTATACATATTTTGTTTGAAGTTTTAGTTTGAATGAAGTGTCAAGTTTAAGCATAATAGTGAAATAGATATCTTCATTTTTATAAACGGTGTACCATAGATCTTCTTCATTCGTCAAAGTGATAGTATTCCTAGTTGCATCATATGTTATTTGTATTTCCTTGTAATCTTTATTATACATTTTCAATTCATACTTATCAGGTTCAATAGGGGCTTCACTCTCTGATTGAATAACATAAAGATTGGCTAGATGCTCATTTGCCTTTGATTTGAATACATAAGTCTGTCCATTTTTTCCATTTAAAACTTCAGCATCGTAATGAACATAAAGTTCACTTGATGTTTCTTCTTTGGTTAAAACTATTGAGGTTTTCCTTGGGTCATCGTTACTGCATTTAGTCAAACAAATTGCTGTAAAAATTACGACAGCTACCAATACTATTACTATCAAAATCCATAACCATTGTTTTGTTTTCATACTTTACCTCCTTTTACTCAATTTAAGCAATAAAAGTTCAACAAACAAGCATTCACGCCTTATATTGCATTACTATTTTAACACATAAAATTAAAAATTGTAAATAAAATTTTTCAATTTTCAAAAATTGATATAAAATGTTAACATTTTTGAAACGAGCAGAATTAAAAAAGGAACAATGCAAAATAAATGCAAAGTTCCTTTTATATTAGTTTCAAAAATTATTGACTAATAGCGGGTGTTTTTTGCTTTTTATATATGTAAATACTGTTAAATAAATAAATTT
>CAVFEX010000077.1:0-4635 GCA_963621495.1 bacterium | reverse complement strand
GATACAAAAGTCGGTCCTTATATTAAAATTATTTTAGATGAGATTTTTGGTCAAGAAAACTTTAAAAATGACATAACGAGAGTAAAATCTAATCCCAAAAATTTTTCAAGGTCAGCTTATGGTAATGAGAAAGATGTAATTTATTTTTATGCAAAAAACCACAAAAAAAATATTTGGAATGAAATAAAACTCCCAATGGCGAAAAATGATATTGAAAAGAGATTTCCTAAGGTTGATAAAAACGGTAGAAGATATACAACTATTCCTTTACATGCTCCAGGGGAAACAAATGGGGTAACAGGTCAACCTTGGAGAGGTATGAATCCTCCTGAAGGTAGGCATTGGCGAACTAATCCAGCAGAATTTGATAAATTAGACGCTATGGGCTTGATTGAATGGTCGTCTACCGGAAATCCACGAATTATAAAATTTGCAGACGAACATAAAGGTAAAAAAATTCAAGATATTTGGTATTTTAAAGACCCTCAAAATCCTATATACCCCACCGAAAAAAATATTGATATGTTAAAGTTGATTGTTCAACAATCTTCCAAAGAGGGTTCCATTGTCTTGGATTGCTTTTGCGGTAGTGGTACAACTTTGGTTGCCGCTGAGGAATTGGGAAGAAAGTGGATTGGCATTGATTCTTCTGTTGTTGCAATAAATACTATTAAAAAAAGGAAACAATTAAAGGATTTTCAATATTTTGATTGTTAAAAAATAGGAAGAAATAAAAATTTCTTCCTAAGATATATTTTATTTTGAGTACCCCATACGGTGTTCACTTTATAAATTGACAAAGCACTTTTTATTCATTAGTTCAAAACTGCTACCCTTAGTCAATAATTTTTTGAATTTTGGGGGTATTTTTTCTAATTTTTCGCTGAGATAATTTGGCGAGAGTGATAGTTGTTTTTTTAATTCTTATTCTAATGATTAATTAAATTAACTAAATCAAAATAAATTAAAATTAAATTAATTAAATCAAATAAATTAAAATTAAATTACAAAACGAATTAGACAAAATTAATTTGTTATTCTTGAAATTGGCTATTGTATAGGGCGCGGTAGACGCCGTCGGGCGCTTTGATTAGTTCATCGTGGGTGCCACATTCGACGATGTCTCCGTGTTGCATAACGATTATCATATCCGCGTTTTTAATAGTCGACAACCTGTGCGCAATCACAAAAGATGTACGATTTTGCGTCAATTTGTCCATCGCTTGCTGAATTGTTATCTCCGTGCGAGTGTCCACACTACTGGTTGCTTCATCGAGAATTAGCATTGGGTTGTTTTGCACCATTGCGCGCGCGATGGTTAGCAACTGCTTTTGCCCTGCAGAAATTGTGGTATTTTCGTTAATGATTGTGTCATATCCTTGAGGTAGGGTGCGAATAAAGTGGTCAATCCCGCACGAAGCGCACGCGTTTTCGATATCCTCGCGGGTTGCGTCCGATTTGGCATATGCCACATTGTCGGCAACTGTGCCGTCAAAAAGCCACGTGTCTTGCAACACCATACCAAACATTTTATGAACTTGCTCGCGGGTGTAATTCTGAGTGTTAATCCCGTCAATCAAAATTTCTCCGCCCTTGACCTCATAAAAGCGCATAAGTAGGTTTACCAAAGTAGTCTTACCCGCGCCGGTCGGACCGACGATTGCTACTTTTTGCCCTGGCTTAACTTTTAGGCTAAAATCGTGGATAATGTCCGTTTTTTCATCATAGCCAAAACGAACATTTTTAAATTCGACCGCACCAACAACTTTTGGGTCAGGTAAATTCTTGTTGGTTTCGCTATCAAGTTCTTTTTCGTCTAACAACTCGAAAACGCGCTCGCTAGCTGCCATTGCGGACTGAAAGTTTGTGCCGACCTCGGCAAGCTGGCTGAGTGGCATTGTAAACAATCGAACATAGACAATAAACGCGGATACGACTCCGAGCGAGATTGTGCCGTCTAAAACTAGCGCTGAACCGACTACGCATACTGCGACATATCCCAGATTCCCAATAAATCCCATCAAGGGCATCATCAAACCGGATAAAAACTGCGATTTCCAACCGCTAGTATAGAGCTCCTTGTTGTATAAATCAAAAGTCTTTTTAGATTTTCGCATACCGTTGTACGCGCGGATAACCGCTTGCCCCGTGTACGCCTCTTCTATATGCCCGTTGAGATTGCCGAGGCTTTTTTGCTGAGCAATAAAGTATTTTTGCGATTTGGCAATAATTAGCGCCATTACGACAAAGCCCAAGACGCTCGCGCCGATTGCTGTGAGCGCCATTATCCAGTTGGTAACAAACATCATCACGATTGAGCCAAGGAGTAGGGTAACCGCTCCGACAAGGCTACTAACCGAGTTGTTGAGCGTTTGGCCGATAGTGTCGACGTCGTTTGTTACGCGACTCAAAATATCGCCATAACTGTGTGAATCGAGATATCCGAGCGGTAGGCGATTGATTTTTTGGTTAATTTCCTTACGCATTTTTTGTGTGGTGCGCTGAGTCGCTTGGGTCATCAAAAGCCCATCGGCGAGGTTAAAAATCGCGCCCGCTAAATAGAAAATAATCAACAATGTTCCGATTCGCCACACAAGGTCAAGGTCGACATCGCGCGCTCCTCGTAGCGCTGAGTAAATTTCGTCAGTGATATCGCTGATAAATTCTGGACCTATAATATTGAGCACCGCGCCGACTAGGGCGAAAAATATCGCGATAAATATAAAACTCCAGTACGGTTTGCAATATTTTGCCAAATTTTTCAGCGCCAGTCTTGCGTTTTTGGCTTTTGCGGTCTGTTTTGGAGGTCTGTGTGATTTAGGCATTTTCCAATTCCTCCTTACTCAATTGTGATAGGGCAATTTCGCGATAAACTGGGCAGGTCTCGAGCAACTCTTTGTGCGGTCCCACACCTACGATTTTGCCGTTTTCTAATACGACGATTTTATCCGCGTTTTTGATAGTTCCGATACGCTGTGCCACCATTATGACGGTCGCGTCCTTGGTGTAATCTCTGAGTTTTTCGCGCAAAATCGCGTCGGTTTTGTAGTCGAGTGCGGAGAAAGAATCGTCGAAAATGTAGATTTCGGGTTCTCTTGCAATTGCTCTTGCGATACTCAGTCTTTGTTTTTGACCGCCCGAAAGATTTGCGCCACCTTGGTCGATGTGTGCGTCAATTCCGCCGTCCATTTTATTGACGAAATCGTCCGCTTGGGCGATTTTTAGAGCGTTGCTTAGCGTTTCGTCAGTTGGGTGGTGGTCGGTTTTTTCTCCAAAATCGATATTTTCACGCACTGTGCCATTGAATAAAACTGCCTTTTGTGATACGTAGCCGATTCGGTCGTGTAGTGCCTCTTGTGTAAAGTCTCGCACGTCCACTCCGTCTACTTTTACAGCTCCGCTCGTTACATCATAAAATCTGGCGATTAAGTTGACTAGCGTGCTCTTACCAGAACCAGTCGAGCCAATAAAAGCGACAGTTTCGCCCTTATTGATTTTAAGGTTGATATTGCTCAAAACTGCTTCTTGGGCGCCAGGATATTTAAAAGTTACGTTGTCGAATTCGACAGTACCTGTCTCAAAAGATTGGCAAGCTGTGCCGTCTTGTATAGAAAGCGGAGTTGAGATGACTTTTTGAATACGGCGAATCGCAGTTATCGCGCGCGGAAGCATTACAAATACCACGATTAAAATCATAAATGCCATAATAACTTGCATTGCGTAGGACGAAAATTCCATCATATTGCCGATAACATCTCCGCGCAACGCCAATACTGACTCAGCATTAAAGATATAGCAACCCAAAATATAAATTGCCAAAGTCAGTCCGCTCATTACGACCGTCATCAAGGGAAGCATTACGGATAACATTCGATTGACAAAAAGGTTCGTGTTGGTTAATTTGTCGTTGACCGCCTCGAATTTGCCCTCTTGGATACTCTCTGCGTTGTACGCCCTAATTACGCGCACACCGCGTAAATTTTCGCGCATTGCATTGTTTACATCATCGGTTTGCTTTTGAATTTGCTTGAATTTTGGCAGTGTAACAATTAGCGCCACGACCACACCAATTACAATTATTGCTACCGCAGTTCCTGTTGCTAGCGACCAAACAAAACTCTTGTCAATAATTTTGCAGATAGCCCAAATAGCCAAAATTGGCGCCTTGATGAGGGCTTGGAGACCCATAGCAAAAGTAAGTTGCACTTGCGTAATATCGTTGGTGGAGCGTGTAATCAGACTCGCGGTGCTGAATTCGTGTATTTCGTTTTCGCCGAAGGACTGTACTTTATCGAATACCTGTGCGCGTAGTTTTTGGCTAAACCTTGAAGCCATTCGTGCTACAAAAAAGCCAGTAATTATTGCTAAAAATGCGCTACCGATTGAACAAGCGAGCATAAGTCCGCCGTTTTCCCAAATTTCCGCCATCGTGTGTCCCGGGGTTGTCGCTGCAGTGATGACTACTTTGAGATATTCAGGCATCTTAAGGTCCAAATAAACTTGCCCCACAATCAGTCCGCAACACAGAAAAATAACTAGGTAATCAATCCTAGATAAATTTCTAAAAATTGACATAAAAACTCCTTTTGTTAATAATAAAATTTGTGTAATTAGTTAGCAAAAATCTAAAAAAAT
>CAVFEX010000076.1:0-4635 GCA_963621495.1 bacterium | reverse complement strand
TTTCAAGCTGGATAAGAGTTATGAAATTGATCAGAAAATGAGTAAACTTATTGATTCTATAAATATTCCTACTGAGGAGAAAACAGATGAGGAGTAATCCTTTTGCAAAAAATTTAATTAAAATTTGTAGGCGAGCTAAAGGAGTGGCAATTTCTGGGCACGTAAACCCTGATTATGACGCGATTGGTGCGTGTCTTGGATTACAAGAGATATTAAGGCAAAATGGAGTTTCGAGCGATATTATTCTCGAAAATGAGCTAGACTCTTTATATCAAAATTTTGCAAGAAACTGCACTTTTGCAACTAAAGTTGAGCAAGATTATGATGTGATAATTACTGTGGATACTGCGGAGCAAAAATTAATTCCTGATAATGTTGTAGCAATTTATAGTAAGGCAAATCACACCTTTAATATTGATCATCATCAATCTAATTTAGAATATGCACAATTTAATTATGTAGAAGGATTTCGTTCGAGTGCGTGTGAAACCATTTATTATTTGTTTAATAAATTTTTTAAACTGAATACTCTATTATCGAGAGCACTCTATATTGGCATTTATACAGATACGGGTGGATTTGTTTATTCTAATACCTCGAGCGATACTTTTAGGTGTTTGGCGAGTCTGTTGGATGCTGGGTTAGAGGCTGAAAAATTATTATTAGAGTGCTTTCGGACAAAATCAAAATCTGCGCTCGATATTACGCGTCGTGCTTTTTCATCACTAAAATTTTATCATGACGGTCAAATTCTGGTATCTATTTTGCGTGAGAGGGACTTTGTAGAATCTAAGGCTACACTCAATGAGAGCAAGTTTATTGTGTCATACTTACCTAATGTTGAGGGAGTCAAGGTTAGTATCAGTATATCCGAACCTGTTAAGAACGATTATCATGTGTCTTTGCGTACTGCTTTTGACGATATTGACGTCTCGCAGATTGCTAGTAGATTTGGTGGTGGCGGGCATAAAAGAGCTAGTGGTTTGACGCTAAAAGGCGATTTTGATAAGGCTTTTGATGCTCTTTTAAAACAAACTATTTCCATATTGGAGAAAGCAAAATGATAGGTTTTATTAATGTCAATAAACCTGTAGGCAGGACTAGTGCACAAGTTGTGGGCATTGTAAAAAAGAAATTAGGTCTAGACAAATCTACAAAGATTGGACATATGGGCACACTGGATATGCAGGCGAGCGGGGTTTTGCCTATTGCAATCGGGAGAGCTACTAGGTTGTTTGATTTTATGCTCACAAAACGCAAATTTTATCGTGCGGAATTTACTTTTGGGTATGCTACCGACAGTTTGGATAGCGCTGGGAATGTGGTCGAGACTAGGGACGGCATTATAGATATAAATAATGTTGTTTCTGTAATTCCTGAATTTGTTGGGGAATTAGAGCAAAATCCGCCACTGTTTAGTGCGAAAAATTTAGGTGGCAAGAGAGCGAGTGATTTGGCTCGTGCTGGTGAGAGGGTGTGTTTAAAAGCTTGTCCGATACATATTTATAAATTTGATTTAATTGATAACCCATGCGAAAATGTTTTTGTATTTGATATTGAGTGTAGTGCTGGAACTTATATTCGCAGTCTGTGTAGAGATTTGGCTACTCGTCTTGGGACTGTCGGTACAATGACTGCGCTCATCCGCACGCGCGCTGGTGTTTTTGAAATAGCAGATGCTGTAGAACTAACTGATGTGGCTGTGGGTAAGATATTACCACCTGAAATAGTTTTGGGAGATTTGCCCAGACTTGAGTATAGCTCTGATAAGGAATTACAGATTTTACTCAATGGCAAGGAGTTAACAATTGATAGAGAAAAAGGTTTGTACGCATTTTTTGTAAACAAAACATTACGGGGTTTGTGCTATATTGATGAGCAAAAACTAGCAAAAATGAAAACTTGGTTATAGTGAGGTATTAAGATAAAGATGAGGTTTGGACCATCGGGGAATTGTAATGCGTTTTATGATGTTGGGCTCAAGCATACTTATGAGGAGCCAAAATGGTTGAGTGGTATGGGGCTTGATGCTTTTGAGTATTCATTTGGTTTGGGGAAATTCCTCAAAACAGAGACAGCGGAGAGTATTTTAACCCAAGCGCAAAAATACGGCGTAGAGGTTAGTGTGCATGCGCCATATTATATTAACTTCGCTAATCCTTCGTCTCTAGAAAATAACATTAATTTTTTGTTTGAAAGTTTGCGAAATTTAAAGGAAATGGGCGGTAGGCATTGTGTTGTTCATATAGGATCACAGATGAAATTTGGTAGAGAGGTAGCGCTCGAGAATATTCGTCAAGGTTTAACAGAATTTTTGGCTGTAAAAAAAGACTCTATTTATAGTGATTTGATTGTTTGTCCCGAGGCAATGGGTAAATATACTCAAATTGGGACTTATAGTGAAATTTTTAAAATTTGCACGCTAGACGACTGTCTGATTCCTACTCTTGATTTTGGGCATATTAATTGTATTCTGCAAGGCGGCTTAAAAACCAAACAAGACTTTATAGACATATTGCGCGAGGGAATTGAGACTATTGGGTACGAAAAAATGAATGATTTGCATATACATTTTTCTAAGATAATGTATAACGCTAAGGGTGAAATCAAGCATTTGACCTTTGAAGATGAAAATTATGGACCCAATTTTGAACCTATGATTGATGCTATACTAGAGTTAAAACTCAACCCAATAATAATTTGTGAATCTGCAGGCACACAGGGGCCAGATGCTCTTGCTATGAGGGAGTATTATTTAGAAAAAACAAAATAACCCTCGACTAAAATACTTGATTTTTGTTGGATTTTGAGGTATAATATTAAATATTAATCATATAAGGAGATAAAATTATGATTTCAGCATCAGAACTTAGAAAAGGTATGTGTTTTGAATGGAACGGTCAGATTATGTCAGTATTAGACTTTCAACACAACAAGCACGGTCGTGGCGGTGCGGTTGTTTGGATTAAGATGCGTAATGTGCAGACTGGTGCAAACGTCGAGAACACATTTAACCCTACTGACAAATTTGAAAAAGTTCAGTTTGTAGAAAAAGAGATGACTTATCTATATAACGATGGCGACCTATATTACTTTATGGACCCAGAGACTTATGAGCAGACTCCATATAACAAGAGTTTGGTTGAGGAGTGCTTGCCATATGTTCTGGAGAACACCAATGTAATTGTTAGATTCTTTAAAGACCAGGTATTCTCAGTAGTTCCACAATTATTCGTTGTTTTGGAAGTCAAGGATACCGAGCCTGCTATCCAAGGCGACACTACCAAAACATCGTTTAAGCCTGCTACTATGGAGACTGGGCTTACTGTTCAAGTGCCATTGTTTATCGGTAACGGGGACAAAATCAAAGTTGATACTCGTACTGGAGAGTATGTTGAGAGAGCGTGAGCGCTCTTTTTCTTTTTATTTTTAACATAAATTCCTCCTCTTGATAATAAATTACTATAAGGGGGTGGATAAGTGATTTTTGGACTTTTGCCAGAGAGAATGCGTCGGGCGCTCATAAATATTGATAAATCTAAAATTCTTGAGATGAGATTAAGAGTGGGACAACCTGTAGTTCTTGAGTATGCTGGGAGACAGTTTTTGGGAGAAAGTGGGCTGACAATTAGTGAAAAAGAGGCCATTTTGCCTACCTACAAAGAAATTTTTGACATCGTTTTGCGAGCCTGTGAGTCTAGTATTTATAGTTTTAATGAGGAAATAAAGCAGGGCTTTGTTACTCTCCGAGATGGTGCTAGAATAGGTTTGTGTGGAGATGTGGTAATAGAAAATGGACAAGTCAAGACTATAAAAAACTTTAGCTCAATTAACATACGTTTTCCTCACGTAGTCAAAAACTGTAGTCTTAAAATTTTAGAATATTTATATAATGAGCAAGGAATATTTAATACGCTAATTCTGGCTCCACCTGCTGCGGGTAAGACTACTTTTATTCGTGATATTTCAACTCACTTTTGTGATAAAAATATTGCAAAAAGTGTACTAATTTTAGATGAAAGGCGAGAGATTTGTGCTAACCAAAATGGCGAAAATACGCTCTATGCTGGCAAATTTGTCGATGTGTATTCAGGGGGGATAAAAACAGAATGTATTGCCAACGCGATTAGGACTATGAGCCCCGAAGTGATTATTATGGACGAAATATCCACAGCGAGTGATGTCTGTGCGCTCGAAACATTAGTCGGTGCTGGAATAAAATTTGTAGCAACTACGCATTGCAGTAGCCTAGAGGAATTAAAATCCAAGCCGATTTTTAATGAGTTTTTGGGTCTTAATGTTTTGGAGCGATATATTGTGTTGTCTACTAGAAATGGACAAGGCACGGTTGAATATATCTACGACAAAAACGAAAGATGTTTATTTTTGGGAAGATAGTATGTCTTTGTTTATAGGAATAATACTTTTAGTCTTATCCTCAGGCGTAGGGGTGTCTATTGCAAATGGATACAAGAGACGATCTAAGTTTTTAAACGACTTTGATTCATTTTTACAAATAATGCTATCTAATTGCTCTTTTTTACAAGAACCCATAAAGCGCGTTTTGGAGACTAATAAAGGGCGTTTTGGTAGAGATTTTGATGCGTTTTTGGCAGATTTTTATAAGAATCTTGA
>CAVFEX010000075.1:2714-4659 GCA_963621495.1 bacterium | reverse complement strand
GTCGGCGGAACAGGACTTTATATTGACAGTTTAATATTGGGATTTGACTTTTTTTGTAATCAATCAGTTTCGCATAATTATAACTATCGCTTTATTATTCTTGAACAGGATAGGGGGGCTCTTTATAAAAAAATTGATAAAAGAGTAGACGAAATGATAGAAAACGGCCTCGTTTTGGAGGTTAAAAAATTGCGCGAAATTGGTGTAACTATTGATTCTCAATGTATGCAAGCCATAGGTTATCGCGAAATTTGGAGTTATCTTGAGGGGGAAATTACCTTAAATCAAGCAGTCCAATTAATTAAAAGAAACACTAGAAATTACGCAAAACGCCAAATTACCTGGTTCAATCATAATGACTGTGAGCGCTGGAACATAAATGATTTGGATAAATTGCGAGAAAGTTTGCTCGCCACATATTCCGAATACAAAAAATAGACTATTTGTTATCACAAATAGTCTATTTTACTCATATTACATATGACGAATCAAACCTATAACTTTACCAATTATAGAAACTTCATCATAATACATAGATTTCATAGTGGGATTCTCAGGTTGTAATCTGTATCTGCCGTCCTCCTTGAAAAATCTCTTAATAGTTGCAGAATCATCAACCATCGCTGCCACGATTTCTCCATTATTTGCAGTGTCCTGACGCCTAATAACTACCATATCGCCGTCATAAATACCTGCATCTATCATACTGTACCCTTGAACTTTAAGAATAAACAGGTCAGCACCCTTAAATAAGTTATTTGGCATATAATAAGTGTCTTCATAGTTTTCAGTTGCCAAAATTGGTTGTCCAGCGGTAATTTGCCCCAAAACCGGGATAGGGAAATATGTACGAATAGCATCCAAATTAATCTTTTGGCCGAAATTACCTCTCAGCACACTAGGGTCATCTTCGCCATTGCCTATGTCTTCAATATCCCCGTCGTGTGGTTGCAAACGCCTACCGTTCAATATCTCAATTGCACGGTTTTTGTAAACATCTCTACGAATGAGTCCTTGTTCTTCTAGATAAGCAAGATAATAAGAAATAGTAGAAGTCGAGCTAATTTCCATGTAAGTTCCCATCTCTCTTAATGATGGCGGGAACCCGTTAGCCGCTTGGAATTTTAAAATGTAATCAAACAGTTTATCTGTTTTAGCTTTTATACGTCTTTTCATAATGTTCTCCTTTTCTCATTTAATTATATCACAAAATTTAACACGTGTCAAACATTTTTTCTAAACTTTTTTAATTTTCTCGTAATTTTATTTTATTTGCGACCGAACGCCGAACATCTTCTGTCATAGCTGCATAATGTTTTTTAGTAGTATTAATATCTTTGTGTCCAAGAACATCGGCTACTACATAAATATCTTTAGTTTCACGATATAAATTCGTGCCATAAGTACTGCGCAACTTGTGAGGGCTAATTTTCTTAAGTGGGGCTACAACCTTACTGTACTTTTGTACGAGATTCTGTACGGCTCGAGTAGAAATGCGCCTCTTTTGTAGAGACAAAAATAACGCGCGCTCACTATCATCTAACCCTTTTATGCTATTGCGGTCCTCTATGTAATTTTTGAGAGCTTGACTAACTTCATCAGAAAAATATAACACAACCTCGGCACCACCTTTGCGGATAACCTTAAATCCATTTATCTCAAAATCGATGTCATCTATATCAAGGCCGACACACTCGCTCACGCGTATGCCAGTACCGAGTAACAGAGTGATGATCGCATAATCACGCGACTCTGTATGACGATGAAAAGCCTGCTGAGTGGGGGATAGGGCATAACCTGTTTCAGTAATATCGAGCAGATTTGTCATTTCATCAATTTCGAGTCTTACAATGTTTTTTTCGTGAAGTTTTGGTAAATCAACTTTTTCAGTAATATTACGATCAAGTTTTTCTTTCTTAAAGAAATATCCGAAAAATGATCGGAG
>CAVFEX010000075.1:0-2704 GCA_963621495.1 bacterium | reverse complement strand
GTAGACAGCTTGCGCGACTTTGCTTGCTCATTATTATGATATGTCTTGCCCATAAATTCATAAACGGTCAAAAACTCCATAAAATTTTCAATCTCAGTTGCAGTCAAATTATTGAGATCCATTAATGAAATCTGTTTGGCGGTACGTCCATAGAACTGAGGGGCATGAGTAGCCAAATAGTAGAAAAAAATTCTCAGATCATAAGCGTAATTAAGTCGGGTAAGGGGAGTGGTTGTATTTTCCATTCCTACAAAGAATTCACTACAGAAATACGGCAACTCAGCCCTCAGTTCTCGCAAACGCTCCATATTCCTGTCATTGCGTTGAACATAGTATTTTTCAGACATCAGATATACCTCTAGAATATTATACCAAAAAATATCAAATTTGTAAAACATTTTTATGAACATTTTTATAAAAATAGGTAAGTTTTTTAAATTAGAACATTTTTTCTTTTTTAAAAAAAACAGAGAAAGTTTGATCTATCACAAGCATTCAGTTTGACAATTAATTATAGTACAATATTGTATATATCTTAAATCAATGTGAGAATTCATAACCAATCATAGTGTTTTTAGCTCACATATGGAAATACGATTTAGTATTGATTAAAAATCAAATAATTAATGGATAGTAATTCATTAAAATATTATAACTCTGTCTCAGCGCGTTTTAAAACGAGCTGAGACAGAGTTAATTCTAAATAAACAAACTTGGTGTAAGAAGGTTTGTTTTGCATAGTAGTAGTAAACTCAGATAATTTTAAAATAAACTAGACAAAAGTTGTGGCATATTTTATCAGAAATTAAAATTATAAAAGTTAAAAATAACTGAAAATCTTATTGTTTTTCTTTATTATACGCGTAACTATGCGCAAAAGTTGTCTTTTGCGCATAGTTTAAACATTCAACAAAATTCTCTTCCCTATCAAAATTTAAATTAATCAAAAGTTTTAATAATTAAATTTACGACATATGCTAGCAACATTTGCATTTACAATTCCATTGTCTTATTATGAACACTTTGGTAATTAATTAATGTGGATAACTTAAATTTATCACAACAGCCCCCTACCCTTGCTCATAAGGGGTAAAAAAAGATGCCTTTTAGCATCTATTGTATGAGTTTTAACGAAACAAACCAAGCAAATAGTCGCCCTGTCTTAAACTTTTTCTGCGTGTAGCATAATCTGGTAGAACGCTACCCACGAGTTCCCAAAAAAGTTTTGAGTGATTCATCTGAACCAAGTGTGATAACTCGTGCACAATCACATAGTCAATGAGATTTTGTGGCAATAAAATTAAGCGCCAGTTGAGGGATATCACGCCCAAAGAATTGCACACTCCCCAGCAAGTACGTGCGTTTGTAAGCTTAACCATATGTGGATTTAATTGCATAAGTACACTAAAGTACTCTACTCTTTGTGGTAAAATATCTAGTGCAAGTGCGCGATACCATTTGATTAGTTGTTTTATTAGCATATTTTGCTCACTGTTAAAAAACTTTGCCGGCACGACACAATAATTCGGCTCAAGAGTTATTTTTTTAATGCGCTCATCAAAAGTGATATGATAAATTTGTCCGCAAAATAAAATATCGTTATAATGTAAAATGTCATAATTCAATTGCTCGGTTGCTCGAATTTTTTCAATATGCTGACGAATCCAGCTTTCCCTTTTGGTAACAATTTCTTCAATTTTTGTAAAAGAAAGACTGCGAGGAGCCTTGACAATTACCTCACAATTAGGGCTAATACTAATACTGACTGAACGGCGATTAGATCTAATCAGATAATCAATTTTGTACACGATATCCATTACCCCTCAATAAAAAATTTCTACTTATTTTTACTACAAAATCACAAAAATTTCAAGTAATTTAATGCTATTTTTAATTTTTGTTATAAAAAATCTAAAATTCGCCATTTTATTTGACAAAAAAATAATTTTAATATACAATTTTAGAAAGAATATGGAGGCAAATATGGTTAGCCAAATTAACAAAATTATCCTAAAATCGCTCAATTCTGGCGACAAATATGGTTTAGAAATCATTAAAGATATTCAAGACTTTACAAATAATCGTGTAAATTTGAAACAACCGAGCTTGTACAGTGCACTTCGTCGTATGGAAAAGAAAGGGTTAATCAACTCTTTTTGGGAAGACAGTGCAATTGGTGGACGCAGACATTACTATTCCCTTACCCAGTCCGGTCGTGAAGAATTGCAAGCTGATAATGTTTTGAGCGAATCGGACATACAGTCAATTCTTAATGAGGTTAACGGAATTGATCAGGACAATAGCCATAATTTTCCTGATGTTCAGTCTGTCAATAGTAAAAATGAAGTGGAATTTGAAAAATTTGACCCTAGAGAAGATTATGTATCCACCAACAGCTTCGCTCAACAGATGCGAAAACATAATGAACCCATTTCAATTCAGGAAAAACCTGTTGTTAGAGAAAATAACGAGATCGATAAAGTATCTAAAATTACGCCCTCCCACTCCAATTCTGAAACTCAGAATATTTTTTGGAGAGAGACAGTAAAACGGGAATCTCAAATCGAAAATGAAGGTAACGACGAGCAAGAATTCAAATTAAACGACGAGAATCGCCCTAGTCGCTTTGAAATTAATTATAAAGACATTTTGGGCGATCTCGATGCTGATCGTTTAAGTGAAAAATCTGAGCCAACCCCTACTC
>CAVFEX010000074.1:0-4679 GCA_963621495.1 bacterium | reverse complement strand
ATTTATGGAGGAAAAGATGGCTGACATCACAATCGTATGTAAAGACTGCGGTAAGGAATTTGTTTTTACCGAAGGCGAGCAGGCATTCTACAACGAAAAAGGTTTTTCACAACCCGTTCGTTGTAAGGAGTGCAGACAAGCTGCCAAATTGAGAAGAGAATCTCAACAAAATCAGACTCAAGAGTAGTCAAAAAAAGCCCGTAGCGATAGCGAATAAATCTATTCGCCTGACCTCGGGGCTTTTTTATTTTAATTTAAAAGTAGTAGTGCCGTCCTTGTTGTCAAAAATCTCTACATTCATTTCGAGAATTTTTGCCTTGATTTCATCAGCTTTTGCAAAATCGCGATTTTTGCGATATAAATTGCGTTCGTCAACCAGTTTTTGCACAATTTCGGCGCGGTTGTCGGTAGTTTGCATTGCGTCAGATAGAGAATCAAAGCACTTGAAAATACTGTTAATTCTATTCAAAACTGATAAAATCTCATCGCGGTTATTTGCGTCATAATCGTGCGCAGTTACAGCGACATTTGCGACTGTTATGAATTTGTAGAGGGCGGAAATTGCGTTTGGCGTGTTAAAGTCGTCGTCCATCTCAGCCTCGAATTCCGCCACAAATTTACCTAAACTCTCGGATAACCCAGTGTTGTACTCGCCATTTGCGTTGCGTTTGAGGTTGAAAATAAAGTTATCAATTCTGTTTAGCCCCGCTATGCTGGATTCCATAATCTCATCGCCGTAACGCACGGGACTACGATAGTGGCTAGTCGCAAACGCCCATCTTAAATTCTTGGCGCCCCATTTTGCCACTGCATCGTGAATAGTTACATAATTGCCCGCAGATTTACTCATCTTAGAACCATCTTGCGCGAGCAACATACCTGTGTGTACCCAATATTGTGCAGGATTTTGATAGCCTAGCGCTATACTCTGAGCAATCTCGTTCTCGTGGTGTGGAAACCTCAAATCAAGTCCGCCACCGTGAATATCAAAATGCTGTCCTAAATATTTTGTGCTCATTACGCTACATTCTATATGCCAGCCCGGATACCCAACTCCCCAAGGGCTGTTCCACCTTAGCGCGGAATTGTCCTGAGCTTTTTTCCACACCGCAAAATCATACGGGCTGTGCTTGCCGTCTTGAACAGCAATTCTAGCCCCAGCATTGAGAGCCTCTAGAGTGTTGCCACTCAGCATACCATAGCCACGAATTTTGGTAACATCACAATAGACATTGCCGTCCAACTCGTATGCGTACCCTCTATCAATCATCGCTCTAACAGCCTCGATAATTTCCACAATGTGTCCAGTCGCGCGCGGGCTAATATTCGGGCGGTCGCAACGCAAGGAATCTAGATAGTACCACATTTCTTTGATGTTGTAATCTACTAGTTCCAAGGGGTGCATACGCATCTCATTTGCCTTGAGTAAAATTTTATCCTCGCCCTCATCGGCATCGCCCACAATACTACCCACATCAGTAATATTGCGCACATAAAAAACCTTGTAGCCTTTGTACTCAAAGTATTTTTTTATGACATCGTACCCGACATAAGTACGCGCGTGTCCCATATGCGGTGGCATATACACAGTAAGTCCGCAGACATACATACGCACCTCGCCCTCGTGTTGAGGCACAAACTCGCTAACCGCACGGGTTAGAGTATTATAAATTTTCATCTTCACTCCCCAAATTTTATTTGATATTTCCTAAATATTCCTCATAAGTACACATTCTGTCGATAAGTTTGCCGTCTTGTATTACAAAAATTCTATTCGCGACACTCTGCATCAATTCGTGGTCGTGTGAACTAAACACCAGCACACCCTTGTAATCAACCAAGCCCTCGTTTAAGGCGGTTATGCTCTCAAGGTCAAGGTGGTTAGTCGGTTGGTCGAGTATCAGCATATTAGGGTTCATTACCATAAGTCGGCTAAACATACAGCGCACTTTTTCGCCACCAGAGAGAACCTTCACTTTTTTGAGGTTGTCATCTCCGCTAAAGAGCATACGCCCCAAGAACCCGCGCAAGTAAGTTACGTCGCGCTCCTTGCTAAATTGCGCCAGCCACTCAGTAATATTGAGGTCGTTTTCAAAGAATTTGGCGGTGCTTTTTGGCAAACTCCCTCTCACCACTGTACTCCCGCAACGAATTTCGCCCTTAAAATTCGTCTCCTCGCCTGCTATAATGGATAGTAGCGCAGAAACGGCGTTTTCATTTTCGCCTAGTACCAAAATTTTATCTTCTCTGCCGATTCTAAACGACACCTTGTCGAGCAAAACTTTTCCCTCGTGCTCAAATGTGATGTTATTTGCCTCAATAATATCCTTGCCCAACTCTTTTTCGTATTTAAAATTAATATACGGGTATTTTCTGTTGGAAACGGGCAGATTTTCAATCTGAATTTTATCCAGCATTTTCTTTCTACTCGTCGCCTGCTTTGCTAGAGATTTTTTCGCACCAAAACGACGAATAAACTCTTTTAATTCTTCTATGCGTTTTTCTTTCTTCTTGTTCTCTTGCTTCATCTGTTGTAGCATCAACTGACTAGATTCATACCAAAAATCATAGTTACCGGGCCACATATTAATTTTGCCGTAATCTATATCGACAGTGTACGTGCAGACAGTGTTTAAAAAGTGGCGGTCGTGCGACACCACGATGACTGTACCAGGGTAATTAATGATAAATTCCTCTAGCCATTCTATACTAGCAGGGTCCATATGGTTCGTCGGCTCATCGAGTAGCAAAATGTCTGGAGTTCCAAAAAGCGCCTGCGCGAGCATAACTTTTACCTTGATAGCACCATTTTGTTCCGACATAAGGTTATAATGCTCACTCTCGGGTACACCTAGGCCGTTGAGGAGTTTGCTAGCGTCTAGCTCGGCTTCCCAACCGTTCATTTCAGCAAATTCGCTCTCGAGTTCGGCAGCGAGATTGCCGTCTTCCTCGGTAAAATCGGGCTTGGCGTACAGCTCATCTTTTTGCTTCATAATGTCGTATAGGCGCCGATTTCCCATAATCACAGTGTCCATAATGGAGTACTGGTCAAAAGCGAAATGGTCCTGACGCAATACGGACAAACGCTCGTTCTCGGGGATATCCACACCCCCCTTGCTAGGCTCGAGTTCGCCACTCAAAATTTTGAGAAATGTCGACTTACCCGCGCCGTTCGCCCCAATCACACCATAGCAGTTGTTGGGAGTGAACTTGAGGTTGACATCTTTGAATAACGGAGCACCGCCAAATGACAACTCCATATCGGTTACTGTAATCATATTTTTCTCCTTTTTTTAAGGGTTTTTATAATTTACGACTGCCCCACTTATTACGCAAGGGGGCAGTTTTAAAAATTCACAAGAGGTTAAACTAAAAACAAATTTAGTCCTTGTGAATATCAATTTTGATACTCAATTCCTTGAGTTGTTTTTCACTCACGCAGTTTGGTGCGTCCATTAATGGGTCATAGGCAGACTTGGTAAATGGAAACGCGATAACCTCGCGAATGTTTGGCTCATCATTGAATAGCATAAGAACACGGTCAATTCCTAGCGCCATACCAGCGTGTGGTGGTGCACCGTATTGAAACGCATTATATAGGGCGCCGAATTTTGCCTTGCAGTCTTCCTCGGTGTAGCCCACTATTTCCATTAGTTTTAGCATAGCTCTCGGGTCGTGGTTACGCTCTGCACCACTCAATAGCTCAATACCGTTGCCCACAAGGTCAAACTGGTACGCGTTAAATTCGAGCGCATTGTCTTTTGTCAATGTGTCAAGGTCGCCAGCGGGCTTGTTGAATGGGTTGTGGCAGAATTGTAGCACGCCCTCATCATCGAGTTCGTACATTGGGAAATCTGTAATCCAGCACAGCGCAAACTTGTTTGGATCGCAAAGCTCCAACTCCTCTCCCAAGAAATTGCGTAGCATTCCGCTGAGTTTTGTGGCAATACGAGGCTTGTTAGCAATCAAGAAAATGCTCGTGCCCTCTTTTGCATCCAAAATCTCAGCAAGTTGTCGTTTCTCTTCGTCTGACAAGAATTTTGCAATAGGACTAACAAATTCTCCGTCCTTTTCAACTTTTATCCACGCGAGGCCCTTACTCCCCACCTCAACCATTTTGGCAGTCAAACTGTCGTAGAAACTACGCGGTTTGCCCGCAATATCGTGAACGGCGATTGCTTTGACTGTGCTACCGCGGAACGCATTAAACTCGGTATTAGAAAATACAGAGGTTACATCGTGAATAATGAGCGGGTTTCGTAAGTCTGGCTTGTCTGTGCCGTAAAGTTCCATACTTTCTCTAAACGGAATACGCCTAAATGGTGCAGGGCTAACCTCTTTGTGCCCAAATTTTGTGAATAGGTCAAAAAATAATTTTTCGCCGATTTCGAATAGGTCCTCCTGAGTCGCGAAACTCATCTCCATATCTAGTTGATAAAATTCGCCCGCAGCACGGTCGGCGCGCGCGTCTTCATCACGAAAACAAGGTGCGATTTGATAATAGCGGTCAAAGCCTCCCACCATTAATAACTGCTTAAACATTTGTGGAGATTGAGGCAGAGAATAGAATTTGCCGGGGTGCTGGCGCGCTGGCACCAAAAAGCACCTAGCGCCCTCGGGACTATCTGCGCTCATTAGCGGAGTCGCAATTTCCACGAACCCCATTGCTTCCATAGAAT
>CAVFEX010000073.1:0-4691 GCA_963621495.1 bacterium | reverse complement strand
TTTACAAATAAAAATTATTCTTCAAAAATAATAATTTTGTATATATATAATAATAAGGTCCAAAATTAGGTCAAAATTAGTAAGAAAATCAAATTTTCGCAAATATTTTTAAAAATTTTTATAAAAACACTTGCATTTTTCGAAACTTTGTGGTATAATCACTTAAATCCTGCAAAAAGGTCGCGGTTGAGTGTGGGATTTTTGTGTCGGTTTTTGGTGTGAATTTTTGGTTTTAGTGTGGATAATTTTTTTGGGTATCGGGACGAGTAAAACTATAATCAATATCTTGCAATTTGCGGAGATTTGTGATATAATATTTGCCGTATTATTAGGGGTCATTATGAATTCTAAATATTTAGGTAAGCTAATACAGAATAAAACTTGCCGATAAAAATTAGCGAGACATAAATATGATGACCGATAGGAGAGTGAAATTATGTTGGATATTAACTTTATCAAAGAAAATGCAAAATATATGAAAGATGTCGTCAAGAAAAGAAATGTAAAGTGCGACATTGATGAGTTGTTAGAGGTTTACCAGGAGTACAAAAAGTTGAATTTTGAGATTGAAAATCTCAATCACAGTATCAACCTCAATACTAGGCAAATGCCTATGTTTACTGAACCTGCTGAGCGTGAAAAATATATTCAAAAAGGTAGAGATTTGAAGATTAGGCTTAAGGACGCGTCCGCAAAATTCGAGGTTGTCAAAGCTAAATATGATGCGCTTATGCTCACAGTGCCCAACACTATGGCCGAGGACACGCCAATTGGCGAGGACGATTCTGGCAATATTGAGGTGTATAAGTATGGTGAGCCAACCAAGTTTGATTTTCAGCCAAAACACCACATTGAGTTGGGCAAGGCGCTCGACCTTATAGATATGGAACGCGCGAGCAAGGTTGCGGGACCCAAGTTTTACTATCTAAAAAATGAGTTGGTCGTTTTGCAAATGGCGCTAGAAAATTTTGTTATTCGCAAACTTACTAATAGAGGTTTTACACCAATTTTGACTCCCGATGTTGCCAAAACTAACATTTTGCTTGGTTCAGGGTTTAACCCACGCGGAGAAGAAAGCAATATCTACAAACTTGAAGATTTGGACCTTAATTTAATTGCGACTGCAGAAATCACAATCGGCGGTTTTCACGCAGGCGAGCATTTTGATTACACCGAGTTGCCTAAAAAATATGTTGGCATTAGCCATTGTTTTCGTAGAGAAGCGGGCGCTCCTGGTAAGTTAGATTCTGGGCTCTATCGAGTGCACCAATTTACAAAAGTCGAAATGTACCAATTTACAACAATCGAACAGGGCGAGGACGCTCTCCAAGAGTTGTTGGGTATTGAAAAGGAGATTTTTGAGGACCTCAAAATTCCTTATCACGTTGTACGAATTTGTTCGGGCGATATGGGTGCTCCAGGTTACAAAAAATATGATATTGAAGCGTGGATGCCTTGTCGTGGCGAAAACGGCGCATACGGCGAAGTTACCTCTGTTGGTAATTTCCGCACTTTCCAGTCTAGACGCCTAAATATTACCTACACAACCCAAGAGGGCAAAAAAGAATTTGTCAATACCCTAAACGGTACCGCAATTGCCCTCACTCGCGTGCTATTAGCTATTATGGAAAATTATCAGCAAGCCGATGGCTCTATTAAAATTCCAGAGGTTTTGCGCGAGTTTACTGGATTTGATTTTATTAAAAGATAAACTTAAATTTACTCAACCTAAACTAAAACTAAAAAACGAGCATTTTGTTAGCTCGTTTTTTAGTTTATAATTTTAATTTGAAAATAATATAAAATTATTTTCTATTTAAATTTTTATTTATTAAAAGTATCTTTTAGCCCAATAGTTTTGTTAAAAATTAAATGATTTGGTGTGCTATCAGGGTCGAGACAGTAATAGCCTTTGCGGACAAATTGTAGTACTTCGCCCACTTTTGCAGTTGCGACAAATTTTTCAGCAACACAATTAATCTCGGTTAGTGAGTTCGGGTCAAAAACATCATCAATACTTGCACCATTTGCGAGCGCTTTTGTTGGTTCTAGATATTCCATTTTTGTGAGATTGCCGATTTCACGAACAGTAATTTTTGTGAGATTGCTCTCCTCGACAAAATGAATTGTACCTTTGACTTTGATACCACTATTGTCCGCCCCGCTCCGAGTTTCTGGCAAATACTCACATTCAAGGTAATCAATTTCGCCCAAGTTATTAAAAATCACATTATTACACTTGATAACATAGGCATTTTTCAGCCGAACAAGTCCGCCACGCACCAGCCTATTATATTTTGCTGGTGGGTCGAGACTAAAATCTTCACGCTCAATATACACCACGCGACCAAATTTACTCAAGTGCGTAGTGCGCTCTTCATCGTTCGGATTGTTCTCAATCTCAATATCCTCACTCTCGCCCTCGTAATTTGTAATGACAACTTTTAGCGGGTCAATTACCGCCATCGCACGAGTTGCCGTGCGATTTAGTTCCTCGCGAATATAGTAATTAAGATTTGAAATCGGCAAAACGGTAACCGCTTTTGTAATTCCGTTATTAGTGATAAAATTTTTGATAGCATTTGCAGGAATTCCGCGTCTGCGCATACCCGCAATCGTAAACATTCTCGGGTCGTCCCAGCCTAAAACTTTTTTTGACAAAACAAGTTGCTTGAGATAACGCTTTCCAGTCAAAATATTTTCAATCGACATTTGCGCGAACTCAATTTGACGGGGTGGATAACTTAGATTTGGAAAACAATTGCTCACAACCCAGTTGTACAATGGGCGATGGTCCTCGAAAGAAGTGTCGCACAAACTATAAGTAATTCCCTCGAGCGCGTCCTCAATCGGGTGCGCAAAATCGTACATCGGATAAATACACCACTTATCCCCCGTCCTATAATGACTGGCGTGCATAATTCTATAAATTATCGGGTCGCGCATATTCATATTTGGGCTAGCCATATCGATTTTGAGTCGCAAAGTCATTGCGCCGTCAGGGAATTTGCCGTCTTTCATTTCTTCAAAAAGTCGCAAACTCTCCTCAATAGGTCTGTCGCGATATGGACTATTTTTGCCCGCAGTCTTGAGGTCGCCTCGAGATTCAAAAACCTCGTCGGCACTCAACTCACACACATAAGCTTTGCCCTCGCGAATCAAATTTTGTGCCAACTCATAAAATTTGTCAAAGTATGCTTCGCTCGAATAAATCACATTTTGGGGAGTGTAGCCGAGCCACTGCAAGTCCTCGAGATAACTTTTCACAAAATCGCCATCTTCTTTTGACGGGTTAGTATCGTCCATACGAAGATTTGTATATCCGCCGAATTTTTTTGCAGTTTCAAAATCAATAATCCACGCTTTGCAATGCCCAATATGAAAATAACCGCTCGGCTCAGGGGGGCAACGAGTGATAACCTCTCTATTTTTGCCCGATTTGAGGTCCTTTAGAATTTCCTCCTCGATAAAATTTGTAGGAGTGATATTATCCAAATATTCTTTTTCCATAAATTCTTCCTTTATTCTGCTCTAAAAATTTCAAGGAGCAATTTTTCTCCTTCAATTATATAGGAATTTGGCAAAATTTTCAATAGATTTGCTTTAATTTTTTGTTTTTTTACAAAATTATATGCAAAAGTCCTGTTTTTGGGCATTTGGGGTATTGACATTTTGCAAAAATAGTGTAAAATATAAGGTATAAGAAATTAAAGAGGTGTGGTAATGGATAGAATTAAAGTATGTGATTTTGGGCGGACACCGAAAATTGAGAGTCGCACCCCCCAACAATTAGAGTGGATGAAGCGCAATTTTTTTGACAATGATTGGCTAACATCGGAAATGGCCGAAGATATTAATAATCGAATGGACAAGGGTTTTCGTCCAATTTTTATGGTCGAGACTAACGTATATAATCCAAATATTTACACGCTTATCCGCAAAAATGTAACAAAGTTAAATAAAACAAAGGGTACGGACATTTTATTGAAATCTAGTTCTTTTATTAATGACGCGAGCGGTACTTCACAACTTATTATTTATGTTGGTGGTGCTGACAGTAGTGAATATTTACGGAATTTTAGCTCAAAATCAAGTAGCGAATTTGTTTATTGTGCAGATAATTCACACAATCTTATGCGCGTGTTTTTGATTAACGAGAATTTGGAGTTGTGGAATGTTCGCAATGTGGACATTAGGCAGGTTACTAGGTTGGCAGGTTTCGCTACCAAACGAGCACCGATTGAGCAAATTAAACAAAAAGAAGCTAACAATGTGCAAATTCTCAACGATTCCGAAATTCTAGTTCATCATTATACTGATAAATATAGCAGAAACGAGCGCAAATTGTATAATCACTCTCTAGAAAGTGAGTCGGAGTTGGCAGAAAATGCACAAAAGTCTAGTGCTCAACAAAAATTTTAATACCTTGTCTCTTAATAACGAAAAATCCCTAACTAATAAAGTACGGGACTGATATACAATCAAAATCTCGAGTTGCATTAACAGGGTGTATCGATTTTTTATAAAAATCGCGATGCTGTTTTCGGCGTCGCACAAATTATTTTATCGTAAAATCTAGAATTTGACTTATGATATTAAATTGTATTTTTTAATGATAAATTTTAAAATAATTATAAGTTAAAATCTATTTGTCTATATAAAAATTTGTTTTTATAAAATTAAATTACAAG
>CAVFEX010000072.1:0-4766 GCA_963621495.1 bacterium | reverse complement strand
GTTGTTAGACATTGCCAAGAAGCCTCTAATTGAGGAGGATAATTTCAAAAAATTTAGCCACGAAGCAGAGGCTGTGCGCAATCTTGTGTTGCCACGTCTACTAGAGTTGATTGCTTGATTTAAATTACGAGATTTGTTCGTTAGGTATAATTTTAGTTGAATTATGTATACTAAAAACAAAGGAGTTAGTTAAATGCTGGTAAAAGATAAGGGGCTATTGCGCTATGTCGACGAATTGGGGAGAGTAGTAATTCCTATTGAAATTCGTAAAATTATGAGAATTCAACAGGGGGATATATTAGAGTTTAGTTCTTGTGGTTCAAATTCCGTTTTACTTAAGAAATTTTGTGAAATTAGCGAGATTATCGAGCTCGTAATGCCAATAATTAAAATCGCAAGGCTGAGTATGAAATGTGATGTAGTCTTGATTGATACTCAAAAGGTAGTCAGTCGCAACGACGATTATAAGAGTGATTATGGTGAAATCACGAGCGAAATTCGGCAAATTATAGAGCACAGGTCTACTATGGTTTTTGATGACTTGGTATTGTCTGACAAATTAAAACTAAAAGGCAAATGCATTCTCCAGCCTGTAGTGAGCGATGGAGATGTGCTCGGCGCCGTCGTAGTTACTATGAACGACAGCAACTCTAGCTATTTGGCAACTATTATTGCGGGATTTATTATTGATTATTTCCGTTAATAAAAAGGACTTATGTCTTGACTGGAATTAGCCAAGACTAAAACCCTTTAGTAAATAAAAAATAGCCTTAGCCATATAAAACTTTATTAAGGCATAAACTTTTGATAAATAAAAAAGAGAAATTTTGATAACTCTATTGGTTAAATTAAATTTCTCTTTTTTTACTATCTTATTTTGCAAACTCAAGTTCTTTGTCTTGTTCTTGGTTGTCTCTTTCTTTTTCTGACTCATCTGGCTCAACTGCTCCTTGTTCTGGTACGTTAGGTTCATCTACGTGTGCATCAGTACTCGTTGAGTTTTTGTTAGGCAGGTTCTTAACAATAGACTTGGCAACATAGTATCCACCTATACCAGCCAAAACTGATATACCCAGCAAACACATAGAATCTGTAAAGTCAAAATTCGTATTACTCATTGCCTCAATAGTCTCGTTAGGCAAATCGATACTCCATTGAGTTACCAAGTTGCCGTTTTCATCTGTGATAGTCTGGGATATGATTTCGGCGCCCTTGAGTGCATTAGGATCAATACCTGCTTTTAAAATCTCATCGCCATAAAAACTAATTGCATCGTTGCTGAGATAGTTGGTCAAATCAACATAAGTGTAGTAGTAGTTATCAACATCTTGCATAGTAGCGGTGCTGGAAAGCGTGCCATCTGGATTAAATAAATGCCCAAATGTGTCATTTATCCAATTTTGATAACCTTCGTAATTTTTAAACCCTCTATCCTTAGCAAATGCGTCGAGTACTTCTTGATTTTGATGAGAGTGTGCTCTAGCCACTATTTTAGCTGCAAGCTCAGGGTTTTCTGTCGCAAATTGGCTAAACTTGCCATCCATATCTGGAAAAACAAAACTACCGTAGTCGTTGTTATCAAAGAGTGGGTTACCCATCTCCATAGCCTTTAATGCAGATTGATGAATAGCCTCCACAGCGCTCTTCTGAGCCTCAGCAATCTTGGCATTATATTCAGCGAGTGCTACTGCTTTTTTATAAGCGACAACTTTGTTAGCATACAACAATCCCGTCAATCCACCACAAGCTATGCCCAATAAAATTGTAGCATTATTAATAATTAGTGCTCTCTTGCTGGTCGTAAGTTTTTGGTACTCGCGAGTAGCGTCGTCAATAGTTTGCTGTGAAACATTAGTCGGCACTTGGGCAGAAGTGCTAGTGCTAGCCTTAGTAGGGTTTTTTTTGAATTTGTTAAAAAATCCTGATTTTTCAGCAGTAGTCTTTTGTGCTATTTCCTCTTGTTTGCCTGGCTTATCTATGAGCCATTCGCCACCATACATCTTCCTTAAATCCATAATAATTTCTCCCTTTTTAACATCGATTATGCCCTTATTATATCACAATAATGATATTTTGTCAATACCCAATTTTAAAATTCGAGTATTTTTAGCATAAAAACATCATTTTTTTGCATAAATTTCATAAATATGCACCATTTTTTGAATAAAAACTCTCTATTATGAATAAAAAAACCCTCTTAATATAAAAGAGGGGAATAAATTATAAACTAAAATTTTACATCTGCATTTCGCCGTACTTGACATCTCGCGTCTTGCGGTCTTCTTCTATAAGCTCGTTTATCAAATTACGGACTTGCGATGGATTGCGGATACGGATAAGATCGATTACATCGTCTGAGGCATCTTTGCAGTACACTTTGAGTGTGCCGGTACCCCAGAACTTGTTAGTAAATGATTCAAAAATTGAGGTATCGTCAATACGAAAAACATTCACTTCGTCAATTTTGCTAGTCAATAATCCGCGGTCCACGATCAATTTACACCATTTTCCAGGTTTTTGAATTATGCTGTATCTACTAAATGACAGGGGTAGTCCACACCAACGCTTGCGGTCGTGCCAAAGTTCTTTGACGTCTTCACCATATTTTTTTGATGCGTAAGACATAAGCTCCTCCTATGAAAAGATTTTAAATATTCTATCATAAAATTGAACAGTTGTAAAGTGATTAGTCAAATTTTTATTCACTTTACTAATTATCTAGATACAACAATAGTGCCATCAATTTTAATGTCAATTTTGTCGCCCGTCTTGACATATTTTAAGAACTCTTCTCCCAAATTATCAATAGCAATCAAAGGGCTGTTTTCCCAATGCCTAGCGAGTATTACACCACTAGCAGCGAGGGAGTCAATTTCGTTTGAAAATAGCATTGCACTAGGAGCTATACCCATAGAGCAAACAGTTTGCAACACCATTCCGCCCGTGGTGGAGCCAATTGTGTTGGGTAGGCATAGCACTTTACCTGTAATTACCTGATTGTATAGGTCGGGGTTATTCTGGTCGCTACCGATAATCTGCTTTGCGTTTTTGAGAGCGCTCTTTTGAAATGTTGCCAAGGTATTGAGTCCTGCGTGTGAGACTAACGCTTCGCCGTTTGTGAGTTCGCCATCACAGATAACTCTGCCTTTGAATTCTTTTTTAGCCATTTTTTGCCTCCTTACCAGTAATTATGTCTATAATTTCATTTTCAGAATAGAAACGAGCACGAGTGTATGTGCGTAATTTATTTGAGCAAGTAATGATTGCACGTGAATGGGTGAGAGGGTTATTAAGATACATTAGTGGACAAATGCTAGAAAGTTTTACACCCGTCGCAATTAGTTTTAAATATTCTGTGCTTTCTTGGAATTGTTTGAGTACAGCAGGAGAGGTTGTGAGAATAGTTCGGCAAGTAACTTTTGTTTTGCCGTTTTTTATGAGTGAATCAAAAATTCTATTGGTCCAGTCTATGAGTTGCTCCATTGATAGATGTGGACATCCAATAAAGCAAAGTTTTGGTTTTGCATTTTTATCTTTCCAAAGGATTGGGTAGGAGTCGTAAGTTTTTTGCAAGTATGCATCATCTATAATCAATTTTTTGGCATCTTTTTTGATTAGTTTTGTGCCACTGGATACCGCCTCTGGAGTCAAATTTTCTACATGATAAAGTCCAACTGCGCCATTGCTCGCGCTCGCCGCTCCCATATCTTTTAGATAAGAACAAGCAGTATCATCTAGAGTCTTGCCTATCCACTTGTCTAGGCCTTTGATATATGGCACTCCATCGCCAACAGCAATTCCTATAGCACTACCCAAGATTTGTGCTTCAGGTGTTTTTGTGGTCTTGATTTCAATTACCCAATTTGCCTTCCTATTTTCATCTAGCAATAGACCAAATTCTGGCACAATTCCTAGAATACAACCAAAAAGGTCAATCATTCCACTATTACGGTTGCACCTTGCTCCCAACACTGAGTTTGCATATACTACAGCACTGCTTTCTGCCCAAGATAGTATATCGCCTTTGTGTGGGATATTGCCCATTTCTTTGTGATAACATGCGCAACTAAAAGCGTCAGGGGACAGTAGGCCTACTTTTTCTAGTTGCTTTTCATACTCTGCCTGTTTTCCATACATAATCTTGCTAAACACAATTTTATCTAGGACATTGCATTTGACATTTTTGTAGTCAATTGGTCGCGGATCAGCACTGAATTTCCATTTTGATACTATACCTGCATCAATAATTTGTTGCATAGTGCGATAGAGTGGCTTGAGCAAGGGAATACCCATCGAGGTTACGATATGTCCCTCGTGAGTAATGGGTACCATCCTTTTGGCTCCAAAAATTTCTCCAAGGCTAACCAAGGTCTGCATCATTTTTGCCATAACTTCGCCTTGTGAGCCATTGAGTATACTTTGTTCTACTAGTGTAAGTTCCATTGTGTGTTTCATATGTTCCTCCTATATATCTTTACAACGGCGGTATGCACCTTTGACAGCCAAAAAGACTTTGCCAGGGCGGAAAGAGTCGCCGATTTGATAAACGTGTTTTACTGCATTCTGTTTAATTAGGTCAAAATATAGTTGATTTTGTGCACGTGTGCCAACTGCTATTATTACTAAATCTGCAGGGATTTCTACTTTCATATTCTTGGTCTGAATTTTTGGCGCCAGTGGGTTATTAATATTCTCAGGTAGAATTGGTTGCCAAGTGTTGTATGGGTCGGGCACGGAGCTATGTACATTTTTGTCTATTACTACAC